>JAHJLF010000037.1 GCA_018821925.1 Candidatus Edwardsbacteria bacterium | reverse complement strand
GGCCTGCTTGGCGATGTAGCCCTTGGCGTCGGCCTTGATCTCCACCGGGGCTTTGTCGATCAGCACGCCGCTGAGGGTGTAGGCACCGGTGGCCGGGTCGGTGTTGGCAGTGATGCCGCCGGCCATGACCATGGCGGCCAGGCCCTTGCCGGCCTTGTCAACCACTTTACCGGAGATGATGCCGGTGGGGGGAACCTTGGGACCGGTGGCCTTGGCAGGAGCATAGCTCAGGCCGGCAATGATCTGCCAATCCTGTTCTCTGGTCAGTGCGGGCAGAGTGCTGTCCTCGGTCTGTAAGTTGTAATCAAAAGCTGCGTCAATGTTCAAACCGAAGGGGAAAGAAACGCGCACGCCCGGGGTGATCCACAGCGGGTTATTCATCACGCCACGGCTGACAGTAGTGCCGCCAATCTGGGCATATTTGGTGGTGTCCATCACATACATGCCGGAAACCTCCAGGAAGGGCATGAACATGTCGTTGGCCTGATAGCTGAAGCCCAATCCGAACGGGATGCCCATGTTGGGATAGACATAATTGACGCCGGCGACTTCATACTTATCCAAATTGTAAGCCAAGCCTACGTTCAGGTCTAATTTAGCTGCGCCGAAATCGAAGCCGGGGATCAGCAGGGCATAAATCGCCCCGGTGTGCTTATAGACGCTGTCGCTGGCCATGGGATTCAAGGTGTCGGAAATGGTGGGAATATCATACCCGGCATAGACGCCCAGGCAGAAAGCATCGCTGGCTTTGTAGGAGAATTTCAAAGCAGCCCTGGTGTCTAAAAGTCCGTTGTTGTCGACATCTACTCCGCCCCAAGTGACTTTTTGCATCTGATATACCGGAGCCACGGATAATTCGAACATATCATTGATGGCGAAATTCAAACCAGGAACGATGAGATACTGGTTTACTTTGCTTGGGTCGCTGGCAGTGGAGTCCTTCATCCAGATGATGCCGTGCACGCCAACGCCAAAGGTCATCGGACCGTTGTTGTCGGCTGAGATAGTGCGCAGCAAGCCATTGCTGCCGTAAATTGACGGGGCTGCGGTAGCCATCCCGGCCACCATCATCAGAACCGCGAATACCGATACAATTCGCTTCATTTTGTTTGACCTCCTAATTGTGTTGGTTATTTGATTATCTTCTTTGGAATATACGGCACCACAACATGTAGTGCCGCTGGGTTGCCGTTAAACTAATTAATAATGAAGCAATAAAAATCCTTACGAGATAAGAATATCAATCCTTCACCTCCTTAAGTCAAAATATATTTAAATTAATTCCATCAAACCTGTATTCAAACTTAATGATAGCAATTTATTAGGCCCTTTGTCAAGTGATTTTTTAATTATAATTATTCATTAAAAGCCCCGCTTAACAAGCGGGGCTTTTAATAAGTTTGTTCGGATATCCTATTAGTCTATGACGTTGATCTCTATGCGGCGGTTCTGGGCTCTGCCGGCTCTGGTCTTGTTGCTGGCGATCGGCTTGTTCTCGCCATAGCCCTTGGCCACCAGCTTGTCAGCTGCAATGCCCTTGGCTTCCAGCCAGGTTTTCACTGCCTCGGCACGAGACTGGGACAGCTTCAAATTGACCCTGTTGGATCCCAATCCGTCGGTGTGCCCGGCGATCTCAACCTTGATCTCGGGGTTCTCGCTCAGGACCTTGTACAGGCCCTCCAGCTTGGCCTCGGCCTTGGGGGTGATAGCGGCCTTGCCGGACGGGAAGTAGATGTCGCCAAAGGTAAAGGTCTCTTTCTGCTTCACCAGGGCGATGTTCTGGGCTGCCGGTTTGCCATCCTTGGCAACCACGCTGAAAGTCTTATTCTTGAAGCCATCGGCGCTGACCACTGCCTGGTAGTTGCCCTGCTCCAGCTTGGCGGTATACTTGCCGGCGGCGTCGGTCTTGGCGATGACGGCCTTGGGGCCCTTGAAGTTGATCGTGGCACCAGCCATCGGGCTGCCGTCTTTATAGTTGGTGATCATGCCGGTGACTTCGCTGGCCGGAATTGGCTTGAGCTCCAGGGTGAAGTCCTGCATGGCAGGTTTCTTCTTGTTCTTCTTGGTCAGCATTATGGAAGCCTGCTTGGCGATGTAGCCCTTGGCGTCGGCCTTGATCTCCACCGGGGCTTTGTCGATCAGCACGCCGCTGAGGGTGTAGGCGCCGGTGGCCGGGTCGGTGTTGGCGGTGATACCGCCGGCCATGACCACAGCAGCCAGGCCCTTGCCGGCCTTGTCAACCACTTTACCGGAGATGATGCCGGTGGGGGGAACCTTGGGACCAAGGTTGCACTTGGTGTAGGCCAGGCCCATGAATACCTGCCAATCAAGACCCTTGCCCAGGCCTTTGCCGTTTAGCATATTGACGGTATGTGTAGTGTCATCGGTCTGGAAATTCATTTCGCCGCCCAGATCCATCTTGATGGATCCAAAGTCGAAACGCAGTCCGCCGGTCACCCAGAAAGGATTGTTCATGATGCCGCGTTTTACTGAATCAACCGGTGTAGCTGTAAAATCATAATATTGAAGGGTATCGAACCCGGCTTTCCCGGTTACTTCCAGGAACGGGGTTACCATTCCGGCATCGTAGGACATGCCCAAGCCGAACGGAATCCCGATATTCGGGTAAATTCTATTGACGCCATCACCGACATCATACTTGTCCAGGTTCATGGCCATGCCCAGATTCAGGTGGGCCTTAAAGTTGCCGGCGTTGTAGCCCGGGATCAGGGTGAAGTGGATCACTCCGGTCGGAGTGTAATTGGAGTCCTTTTCCCAAGCCTCATTGACCCAAGCATAATATCCACTGAATTTTTTATTCCAGCGGTAGTCGTATCCCAGGTAGGCGCCCATGTTGAAGCCCTCTCCCCGCAGGAAGGTGGCCTTCAGGCCGATCCTGGCGTCCTTGGTGCCGTTTTCCCACCCGGAAGTGTCCGGGGTGGTCATGGACCATTGATTGAAGGAGTAAGTCGGAGCGATCGACAGTTCCAGCATGTCGTTGAAGGCGATGTTGCCCATGGGAACCACATCGATGCTCATCCAAGATGAGTTGGTGTCAATATCGCCCATGGAGAAGAACCCACGAAAACCGATCCCAAAACTCATTGGGCCGCAGTTATCGGGAGCGATGGTCCTGACCAGTCCGTTGCTTCCGTACATGGAAGGGGTTGCCATAGCCATCCCGGCTACCATTATCAGAACTGTGAACACAAATGCAATTCGCTTCATTTTGTACTCCTCCTTAATAATATAGAGTTGGGTTAACTGATGTTTTCTATCTGTACCTGTAGTAACACTAAAATTCATGGAACAGGAAAATCATTAACTTATTTAATATTTCCTTTTCACACATCCAAGTTGTATAGTAGCAATTTATTAGGTTGTTTGTCAAGTGCTTTTTATTTTTGTCTCCCAACAGCTTGGTTCAAAAACCAGCCTAGATTATGATCCGGCAAAACTGCCAGAAAATAGCCTCATCTCAAGGTGGCGACACGGCACAAAAAATGGCGTCCCCAACCCCGATTCTATCGGGGTGCCGCATTCATCAGTTCAAGGTAGCGGCACGGTGCAAACAATGGCGTCCCCAACGGGATTTGAACCCGTGCCGCCACCTTGAAAGAGTGGTGACCTAACCGCTAGTCGATGGGGACATACTTAATAAGTGATTTTATTTTACATGGCTGTGTATATACAGCCGGCGGAACTGCTCGTTGTCCACTATCGCCCGGTTGATCAGAAAATAGGTCTCCAGGTTCTCGTTGGTGGACTGGATGCGGTCACACAGTATCTCGGCGATGGCCAGCAGCATCCGGGCGGAAAGCTGGGGCTCCTTCATCAGCAGCCTCTGGAACTCCTCCTTGGACAGGGCATACATCTCGCTATCAATGAGGGCGGTGGCCGTGGCGGTGCGGGGCTTGTCGGTGATCAGGGCCATCTCTCCGAAGAAAGAGCTCTCCCCCAGTTCGGCCAGCACCAGCTTGGAATCGTTGCGCTTGATGCTGATCTCCACCTCTCCGCTGGTGATCAGGTACATCTCGTTGCCAACGGTCCCTTCCTGGAATATCGCCGTATCCTTGGCAACCTTTCGCTTCTCCAGCTTGCTCTCCAGCGATTCCAGCTCGGCGGGCGAGAGATATTTGAACAGGACTACTTTTTTCAAAACATCCTGAGGCGCCATTTTACACCTCCATATAGAGATTATTAATGATCTTTAGTGGTGAGCCAGATGGGAATCGAACCCATGACTCCCGCCTTAAAAGGGCGGTGCTCTGCCGGCTGAGCTACTGGCTCCCGGGTTAAAACATCATGCTTTTAGCGTAATTTATTAATTTTACAATAAAAATCCCATCAGGTCAAGCAAATAAAGTGAATACCCTAAGCCCTGAAGATAGTAGCCTCGCGGTCAGGCCCCACCGACACGATGGAAATTTTGACCCCGGTGAGCTTTTCGATGGTCTGCAGGTATTTTTTAGCGTTGGCCGGCAGCTGGCCGTAGCTGCGGATCCCCCCGGTGGGCTTGTCCCAGCCCGGCAGGGTGATGTACTTGACCCGGCAGCAGGACAGCTCTTCGGTGGTCCAGGGATAACCCCCGCCCTTGATCCCGTAGGAGACGGCTATCTTGATCTGCTTCATTCCGTCCAGCACGTCCAGTTTGGTGACCGCCAGTTGGTCCGCCCCGTTCACCTGCACCGCCCGTTTGACCATCACCGCATCGAACCACCCGCAGCGCCGGGGACGTCCGGTGGTCCGGCCGAATTCATCGCCGGCCCTCCGCCTTATGAAGTCGGCCATTTTGGGGTCGAACTCGGCCGGGAATGGGCCGTTCCCCACCCTGGTGGTATAGGCCTTGGCCACCAACAGAACGCTGCCTACAGATCCCGGCCCGATCCCCAGTCCGGTGCAGGCTCCCCCGGAGATGGTGGAGGAAGAGGTGACAAAGGGATAGGTGCCGAAATCGATATCCAGAAAAGTGCCCTGGGCCCCTTCGAACAGCACCTTTTTGCCGGAGGCCATCAGCTGATTCAGCAGCAGGGAGACGTCGGCCATATAGGGCTTAAGCAGGGCGGGATATTTGCGGTATTCTTTTATGATGGCCTCATAGGATGCCGGCGAAACCTTATAATAATTTTTAAGCAGGAAATTCTTTTCCTTGAGATTCTCCCTGAGCTTCTGGGCGAAAACATCGAACTGCAGGAGGTCCCCCACCCTGATGCCCAGCCGGCCGACCTTGTCGATATAGCTGGGCCCGATGCCTCGTCCGGTGGTGCCGATGGCCCCGGCGCCTTGCGCCTCCCGGGCCTTGTCCAGCATTTTATGATAGGGCATGGTCAGGTTGGCCAGCGGGCTGATCTTCAGCCGGCCGTCAACTTTGATCCCCTGGGACCGGACCTGGGCGATCTCCTCCATCAGGCTCGGCGGATCCAGCACCACCCCGTTCCCGATGAAGCATGGCTTTTTGGGATGGACGATGCCCGACGGCAGCAGGTGCAGCACGAATTCCCGGCCATTCGCCTTGACGGTATGCCCGGCGTTTGCCCCGCCCTGGAACCTGGCCACCGCATCGGCCTGGCGGGCCAGCAGGTCGACGATCTTACCCTTGCCCTCGTCGCCCCATTGGGCCCCTATGACCACGGTGCTCTTCTTCATTTTATATTCCTTTATATGATGTTTCAAAAGCGATTCAGACCCGCAAGCAAATTGGACAGGAGTAATAGGATTCAATTGTGGTACCAAAGACCGTCATTCCTGCGCTTCATTGCATTTAGTGCGGACTCCGGCAGGAATCCAGAAAGCCAAAATACTGGATTCCGGGTCAAGCCCGGAATGACAATTAAAGAAACGGGTCTGTGTCGCACTACGTTAGCAATAAACAATGATCAGGCGGCCGCCTCCTGCTCGTCCTTCATTATGTAGCGCGGCTGTTGGTTGCCCACCACCACCTCCCGCCCGATGATGCATTTGGCGATGTTCTTGTTGGAGGGCAGCTGGTACATGATGTCCAGCATGGTCCCCTCCAGCACCGCGCGCAAGCCCCGGGCTCCGGTATTGCGCTTTAAGGCTTCTTCGGACACCGCCTCCAGGGCCTCGGGCAGGAACTCCAGTTCGACGCCCTCCAGGCTGAAATATATCTGATACTGTTTGACCAACGCATTCTTGGGCTTGGTCAGGATATCAATCATGGCGTCCTTGTCCAGGTCGTTCAGGGTGCAGATCACCGGCAGGCGACCGATCAGCTCCGGGATCAGGCCGAACTTCAGCAGGTCGTCCGGCTGGACCTTGGCCAGCACCTCGCCGATGGGCACCTTGCCCTTTTCCCGCAGCTCCGCCCCGAAGCCCAGGCTCTTGGTGCCGATCCGGGAGCTGATGATCTTCTCCAATCCGTCGAAGGTCCCGCCGCAGACGAACAGGATGTTCTTGGTGTTCACCGGCACCAGCGGCTGTTCGGGGTGCTTCCGGCCGCCCTGGGGCGGCACGTGGGCCAAGGTGCCCTCCAGGATCTTGAGCAGGGCCTGCTGGACCCCTTCGCCGGAAACGTCGCGGGTGATGGACGGCCCCTCTGACTTGCGGGTGATCTTGTCTATCTCGTCGATGTAGACGATGCCGATCTCGGTCTTCTTCAGGTCGTAGTTGGCGGACTGAAGCAGCCGCACCAGAATGTTCTCCACGTCCTCGCCCACGTACCCGGCCTCGGTCAGGGTGGTGGCGTCGGCGATGGCGAACGGCACCTTAAGCAGGCGGGCCATGGTCTGGGCCAGCATGGTCTTTCCGGTGCCGGTGGGCCCGATCACCAGGATGTTGCTCTTGTCCAGCTCCACCTCGGGATTGGTGCCGGCGCAGAGTATTCTCTTATAATGATTATAGACCGCCACCGCCAGGGTCTTCTTGGCCTGGTCCTGGCCGATGACGTACTCGTCCAGCACCGCCTTGATATCCACCGGGATGGGCAGCTCCTCCTTGGTGAGAAAGCCGTTTATCTTTTTCTCCTTGCTCAGGATATCGCTGCAGATAATGGCGCAATCACCGCAAATGGCGGCCTCCCGGCCGTCTATCAGATGAGCCACCTCGCTGGAGGCCCGTCCACAGAAGGAACAGCGGTTATGCTGGGAAGTAGTCTTGTCCAGAGCCATGAGATCACCTCGCAATTTATATTCCGATTTTTATTTCTTGCCGTTTGAATGATTGCCGCACTCGCCGCCCGCTCCCCGCAGTATCTCGATGGCGTGGGGCAGCACCGGCAGGATCACCTCCAAGTTCTCCCTGACCGCCTTGACGCTGCCGGGAAGGTTGATGATCAACGTCCGCCCCCGGATGCCGGCCGCCGCCCGGGAGATCATGGCCATCGGGGTCTTGGCCAGCCCTTTGGCTCGCATAGCTTCGGGGATCCCCGGCACCAGCCGGTCTATCACCTCCAGGGTGGCTTCGGGAGTGACGTCGCGGGGCGAGAAGCCGGTGCCCCCGCTGGTCAGCACCAGATCGCAGGAGATCTTGTCGGCATAATGCATCAGCTTCTCGGCGATCAGCACCCGCTCGTCGGGGATGATTTCGGCGGCCACGATCTCGGCATCCAGACCGGACAGCATCTCCCTGATGGCCGGCCCGGAAAGGTCCTCTCTTTGTCCGGCCGCGCCCTTATCGCTGATGGTTAATATGGCGATTCTGATAACCATTATTTTTTTCCGATGTATATGAGGTGCCTTGACGCTCCGACAGTGGTCGGTTCGGCGCTAGTCTGGAATAGAAGATTTAGCCAAAGTTCCCTGCGCTTTCCCACTAGCGTATTGTAAATTTCATCCTCAGCAGAAATACCAGGTTCGACACCTGCGACAACAATAGTTTTAAAACCAACAGCCTCGTGGAGAGGTGCCAATTCTGATACGTTTGCGAAGTAACCACGAAATTCCCCTTTTGGGGAATGCTCTGGATCACGTCCAAACTCCAATACCGATCTCACTTCGGATTCATGGTCAATCCACCCTGGCTCCTTTTTCATCACCTCGCCAAAAATACCATACCTGCTGATAAAAGTGGTAAAGATAAGGCTATCTTTTTTTAAGCGAGCAAACACATTCTTTAATGCAAGTATTCTATCATTCTCATAAATCAGGTGGTAAAGCGGCCCCATCATCAGAACGGCGTCATAATCATTTTTAGAAACCGGGCCAAGATCCCGAGCATCAGAAATAATAAATTTTACCTTATGTTCAAGTCCTTCGGATTGAAGAAGACTGCGGCATTTAACAAACATTTTTTCAGATATGTCCACAGCGGTAATGTCATAACCTTGCCTAGCAAGTTCAATAGTATAGCGCCCAGTGGCTGCTCCGATCTCCAAAATAGAGCCTTTGGGCGGCAAATATTTTTCCAAATAACGGCAGGTAAGATCAAATTCAAGCTGGTGCCGCTCCAAACGGAAATGCTCGGCATCAGGATCGTTATTGTAAAAAGCTGCAATGTCACTTATGTCATCGATCATTAATTTCCCCGCGCACAAATCTTCTATTGTTATTTTATCCCCAATCTTAGCGCCCCCGCCCTTTATCACCCTGGCAAACACCCCTTCCCTGGGCATCACGCAGTCGCCCACCTGCTGTTTAATGGCGCAACCGTTATGGCACTCCTTGCCGATCTGGGTTATCTCCAAAATTATCTCCGAAGCGATCTTCAGTTGCTGGCCGATCTTCAGATTTTTCAAGTCGATCCCCTTGATGGTCAGGTTCTCGGCGAAATCTCCGGGGTGCAGTTCGACCCCCTTGCCCCGCATCTTGTCCACGCTCTCCTCTGCTAAAAGACTGACCTGACGGTGCCAGTCTCCGGCATGGGCATCGCCGGTTATCCCGTGGTCCACTTTCAGAACAGCAGATCTAACGCTGATCTTTTTCTCTCCCTTGCGGGTGCTGATATTTATGGAAATTATTCTGCCCATATGCTTTCTATTCCCCTCTAATAAGAGGGGTTAGGGGTGTGTTCCTCCCCTCTTTCATAGAGGGGAACGAGGGACGTGTCCAGTTATGTACTGCTTGATCCCATTCAACACCGAATCGATATCATAAAAAATCTCTTCATCCTTAAAACGCAAGACTGTTATGCCCAGATCCTCAAGATACCCCTGTTTTTTATGATCCTTTTTAACGACCTCTTTAAACCTATGGGTATATCCGTCGACTTCAATTGCTAAATTCAGTTTGGGACAGAAGAAATCCGCAATATAATTGCCTATCGGCTTCTGCCGGTGAAAATCATAGCCCATTACCTTTTTACCTCTGAGATGCAACCATAATCTAATTTCTGCCTTTGTGCTGTTATTCCGCAGGTAGCGGGCTTTCTCTTTTAGTTTGGCATTGTAATATACTTTCATGGACACACCCCTAAATCCCCTCTAGCAAGAGGGGACTTTCAATCCCTCTGCCAATCGCCCGATTTCCCTCCCCGCTTCTCCAGCAGCTTGATATCCGAGATCACCATCCCCTTGTCCACCGCCTTGGCCATATCGTAGATGGTCAGGCAGGCCACCGCCGCCGCGGTCAGGGCCTCCATCTCCACCCCGGTGCGGTCGGCGCATTTTACGGTGGCGGTTATCGCTATCGCCGAAGATCTTTTATTTATCTTGAGGTCGACCTCAACCTGCGTCAGCCCCAACGGGTGGCACAGCGGTATCAGCTCATGGGTCCGCTTGGCTGCCTGGATCCCGGCGATCCTGGCCACGCTCAGCACATCGCCCTTGGCGATCTTGTTTTTTACGATCAGATCGAGAGTAGCCGGCTTCATCTTTACCCGCCCGGAGGCCACAGCCATCCGTTGGGTCTTTTCTTTTTTGGTGACATCCACCATCCGCGCCTGACCTTTGGAGTTGGTATGAGACAATTCTCCTGGCCTTTTTGTTTTTGCTTTTTTGTTTTTGCTTTTCAACATCTCATCCTCCCACCTCGGCCATATGTCGGGTATTGTCGCAAGCGCCCTGATCCATCTTATGGGCCCTGGGCTTCAATCTCATGGCCTCGTAGAACACCCGCCGCAGTTCATTGCCAGCGTGCCCGGCCCTGACCGGAAACTTGATGTTGACCTCATGTTTCGAAGCCAGGCAGGGCTTCAGGAAACCATCGGCCGTCAGGCGCAGGCGGTTGCAGCCGCGGCAGAAAGAATGCGATAGGGGGGAAATGAACCCCAGAGTGGCCGGGCTGTCGACTATCTGATATTCCTCGGTGATTGTGTTTTTCAAAGGGGGCAATGACACTATGGTAGTGGTAGATGATATCCGCTCTATCAGCTTCTTTGAATTCAGGTGCTTATCTTTCTCCCAAAATTTATTACCCACCGGCATGAATTCGATGAACCGAAGCTGTATCGGTTTGTCCATTGCATATTTGACGAAATCCTCCACCTCGTCATCATTATAGCCGGCTATCGCCACCACATTAAGTTTGACCTGTTCAAAGCCCGCCGTCAGGGCCTTCTCAAACCCCTCTTTGGCTTGCTGCCACTGGTCGCTGCCGGTCATCCGTTTGAAACGCTCCGGCCTTAACGTGTCCAGGCTGACGTTGACCCGCTTGATGCCGGCCTCCTTCAGTTCCGTGGCCATGGGCCCGAGTAAAACGCCGTTGGTGGTCAGGGCCAGGTCCTTGAGGCCCTCGATGGCCGCTAGCTTCCGCACCAGATCCGGAAAGCCCTTCCGCAACAGGGGCTCGCCGCCGGTCAATCTGACCTTGTTGATGCCCAGCTCCACCCCGGCCCTGACGATGGTCTCGATCTCCTCGAAGGTCAGTATGTCCTGGTGCTTTTTTAACGATACGCCGTCCGGGGGAATGCAGTAGCAGCAACGCAGGTTGCAGCGGTCGGTGACCGACACCCGAAGGTAGTTCACTTTTCTGCCGAATTGGTCTGATAGCATCTGTCTTAAAAAATTCCTGAATGTATTTATTGGTTGAAATTGATCTTAATGCTGACTATCTCCGAATGGCTTCCGGTCCGCACCGGCGGCCCCCAGGTGGCGGCCCCGCTGGAGATGTAGAAATGGGTGCCGCCCTTTTTCAGATAGCCCCAGCTTTTTTCGTAGACCCGGTTGGTGATGAAATTCAGCGGCCACAGCTGTCCGTGATGGGTGTGGCCCGATAGCTGAAGGTCAACATTATTAGATGAGGCATCTTGTAGATCGAATGGCTGGTGATCCAGCAGGATCACCGGTAATTTTGTATCAATTCCGGAGAGGATATCTTTCAGCGGCTTTCTGGGGCTCCCGTCGAACCGGGCCCCACTACGGTCCTTCCTTCCTGCCACCCACAGAGCATCGGCGATCAGTACCTTATCGTCCAGCAGCATCTTGATGCCGTGGGCCTCCAGATATTCCACGGCCTTCTTGACCCCGCCGATATATTCGTGGTTGCCGGTGATGCCGATCACCCCGTAGCGGGCTTTTATTTCCTTGAGCTTTTTGCCCATATCCCGCCGGATCACCGGCCCGATGTCCTCGTCCACGATATCGCCAGCCAAAATGACCAGGTCCGGCTCCGTAGCGTTGATCTTGTCCACCAGCCTTCCCAGCCGTCCGTTGCCGATGATGGTACCCAGGTGGATATCCGAGGCCATGGTTATATTCAACTGCTTGAACTGCCCGGCATTCTTGGAGATGTTCAGCTCCAGTTTCTTGACCCGGACATTGCAGGCATTGAAAAAGCCAGTAACAGTAATGATCAGTATCAGCCCCACCGTGCCGAAAAAGGTTCCCAATCTAAGAGACGATCCGAGTAAAATGGTTTGCAGTGCTTTTATCTTGAATAGATTGGCCAAGAGAAAGAATAGATCGGACAGCGCGGCTGCCAGAAATCCGTAGAGCATCACCACCAGCCAGAAGGAGCCGATCCAAACCAGCGCCTCGGTAAACACACTGCTGCCGGCCCTTTCCAAAAACCTCCCGGCTATGAACGACAGGGCAAAGGAGACGAAGACGATCGCATATACCAAGCGCCATTCCCTGCGGACACTATCCAATGACTGCCATCCCTTGACGAAGATATAGAAATTGACCAGGGCGTAGATCAGGATGGCCAGGGAGATGAATATGAAGATCGTGAAAGACCTCATGATGGTCTCAGCCGCCGGTTATCAGATGAATGGCCTGGACATCGTCGCCGTCATTGACGGCTGTTCTCTCGTAATCCTCGCCGGAAACGTATTTGTCGTTGACCCTGACGATGATGGCGTGGAATATGTAATTCTTCTCCTTTAACAGCAGGGCCACGTTCAGCCCCGGATGCCAGGGATGGTCCTGCCCGTTGACCTTCAGCATCTTTCCCCTTTGGCTTTCTTTATATTCAAAATGTTCTGCTTGTCCTGTTCGATGAAGGCTTTGATCCTGGGATCGGCCCCCAGCAGGATCTCCAGCACCTGGTTGGCCTCCAGGCAGGCGGCGATGCCCACCCGGGGCGCCATCAGGCCCATGCCCGGCCCGGCCTCGCTGATCTCGTCCCCGCAAACGTAAATATTCCCAACTTTCCTGGTCTTTAAAAGATTGTTATCGCCCCAGCCGGCCATGCCGTTGCCGATCACCAGCGGTTTCTCCGGCATCTGCTCCTGGACAGCCTCCACCAGCATTTGCTTCTGATCGGCCAAGTCGAATGCCTCCACGATAATATCGGCGGTTTTGAACAGCTGGGACACATTGGCCGGGGTGATTCGCACCTGATGGCATTCCACCATGGCAAAGGGATTGGCCTTTTGGATGATCTCTTTTAAAGCCTCCACCTTCGGTTTCCCGATGTGCTCCACAAAATACTGCTGGCGGTTCAGATTGGACGGTTCCACCACATCAAAGTCGGCGATGATCAAATGGCCGATGCCCGCCCGGGCCAGGGCCACGGCGGCGGTGGATCCCAGCCCGCCGCATCCAGCGATGCCCACCGTGGCGCCCTTCAGTTTTTCGTGGACGCCGGGGGTGTGCCGGGCCATAAGGAGATGCTCCAGCTCCTCGCGTTTGGGCATCTCGCCTTTTTTAATCAGCACCAGCCGGTCGCCGTCCTCCAGCTTGACATCCTGGCCGCAGGGAAAGCCGTTGCGGATGAACAGATCGGCGTTGTTCTTGTAAAGCCGCGCGGCATCGGAGACCGTTGATCCCAAGGCTATCTCCTGGGCTATTTCATTGACGAGGATTTTCATAATTTTTAAAGATCTATTACACTTAGCAACATTTATTTACTTTTCGACAAATGAATAATGCTATCCAATGAAAGTTCAACAACCTGTGCTGCAAATGCAGTAAAAATAATTTTCTTGTTGTAATTTTTAGGTAATTTGAACTTAAAGCACCCATTATTAAATGTTTGAATTGATTTTGTGGCAACAATTTTTCCAGTTGTTGATGATAAAGTCCAGGTGGTTCCTAAAGAACAGGGGACAACTTCTATTGATCCTAAAAAAATGGCAAAAATACCATCGGGGATTGTGTCCGTTGGTGCAGAAAATATATAATCTATCTTTCCTGAAATTGAATATTTTCTGGTTAAGAAATTATAACTAATTTTATTAATATTTACTTTGAGTGGACTCATTCCACCATCTCCGGCATCTAGCATATCACTTCCATGATACATATACCCAAGTTCATAAACAGGCTCTTGGCATAATGCTAGTTTTGCAGCAAGCAAGAGAATAAACACTAATACTGTTTTTTTCATGTTTTACTCTTTTGGTAATAATTTAACGATCCTATTACCCTTCACCACCCGGCCAATCACGTACGGTTTGAACGTTTTAAACTTTTTCAACATTTTTAATGTTTCGTTGGCATCCCGCTCGGCCACTATCAAAACAAATCCTATCCCCATGTTGAACGTCCGGTACATGTCGTCCTGCGGCACGTTGCCTTTCTTCTGGAGAAGATCAAATATCGGCAGGACCGGCCAGGATCCGAGAGATATCTCCACCCCGCATTTCTCCGGCAGCACCCGGGGAATGTTATCCAAAAACCCGCCGCCGGTAATGTGGGCCATGCCCTTTATCAGGCCCTTGTCCATCAGCGGAGAGACCGGCCCCAGGAAGGACGGATGGACCTTGAGCAAAGCATCACCCACGGGGGACTTTATTTCCGGAAGATAAGTATTGGTCTGGTATCTGCATTTTTCAAAGAGGATCTTGCGGGCCAGCGAATAGCCGTTGGTCTGCAGCCCATTGGTTGACAGGCCTATCACCACGTCGCCGGGTTTGATGTTCCTTCCGGTGATCAGCTTTTTCTTCTCCACCACGCCGACGATGAACCCCGCCAGGTCGTAATCGCCGATGGCGTACATGCCCGGCATCTCGGCGGTCTCCCCGCCGATCAGAGAACATCCGTTCTCCTTGCAGGCCTTGGCAAAACCCTTTACCACCTGCTCCATGACCCGGGGATCCAGCCGGCCGAAGGCGGCGTAATCCATGAAGAACAGCGGTCTGGCCCCCTGCACCAGGATATCGTTGATGCAGTGGTTGACCAGGTCCTGCCCCACCGTGTCGTGCTTGTTGGCCATCAGGGCAATTTTCAGCTTGGTGCCCACCCCGTCGCAGGAGGAGACCAGCACCGGCTCTCGGTAGCCCTTCAGCGAGCCGTCGAACAGGGCGCCGAACCCGCCGATGTCGGTCAGCACGTTCTTGGTGAAGGTGGAGCGGACCAGTTTTTTTATTCTTTGGACCGATTCGGCCCCGGCGTCAATGTTGACGCCCGCATCTTTGTAACGCATGTTTTTCCTTCGTGTCATTCCCGAAAAATCGGGAATCCAGATGGTTTATTGCTTTTTATAGACTTGGTCGTATTGTGCCGTAGCCTCCAAGGCCTGTAATGTTCCGATTTTCTTTAACGCCCAATATGCATGATATGATGGATTTTCCCAGTCACTATTTAATATTTTGATCAAGTGATCAACTGTTTTCGTATAAATAGGTTGCGCTTGACTTAAGATATCAATACAAAATATTTTTGTTTCAGGATTTCCATTGTCGATCGCTAGCAAATAATTGTCAATACATTTATCATCTAATTGCTGTATTAATGTTCTTTGCTTTCCTATCATTTCGGTAAATGGTGTTGCTGCCACACCGACAACAGAGTATCCTCTCAAACCAAAATAATCACCAGAGACATACATTGAAGCTAAAGCTTGAAAAGCCATAAGCGATTGACGTTGATTGCCATATTTGGCTTTTGGTATCAAGTTCTGCGATAGGTCCACTAGTTTTTGTGTATTCCATGTGTTATCGAGTTCCGCACGAGCCCTTCCCATGATACTATCATTTTCACTTAGCAGCCTTTTTTCAAGACAAGGCAACGAGGCGCATCCCACAATAGTTACCGCAACATAAAATGTGAACAGAAACATTATTAGTTTCATATTCATCTCCTGAGAACAGGATTTATTTTTCCGCCAGCACAACCAGGCCGTCCTGCGAGTCTTTATTTAGCTGAACTTCGTGCCGCACGATTTTGAATCCGTGTTGTTTTATCTCTTTTAAAATATCTTCCGGCTTCCCGATATACCTTCTGGCTACTCCGCCCCAAACCGTGCATCTTGTCTCGGCATCGAACATCTTGATAACTTCCGGGTCCTTGGGCTCGCCACACATGGTGCTTACATAAAACAATCCGCCGGGCTTTAAAACCCTGTATGCTTCCTTGAGAACCTCAGTCCTATCATTCCCTATTATGCAATGCAGGCAATGCCCGTCGATCGCGATGTCAAATGTTTCATCACCCCATAGCCCCAAATCACGAACATCCCCGACGTTAAATTCAGCTTTAATGCCGGCCTGTTGCGCTTTCTCTTTGGCCCATTCGATCGCGGTGGATGAGATATCTATCCCGCTGACCTGAAACCCTCTTTCGGCGAACAATAACGAAACATCTCCGGCCCCGCATCCGATTTCAAGCACCTTGCCCGATTTGGGGAGATCGCCGGAAGCGATCAGATCAAGTATTTCCTTCCGCCAGGCTTGCCAGGTCTGTTCATCATCCCAGCCAGGCGACCCCGATTCTTTTCTACGACGGTAAAGAGCATCGTGACCGGGGTAATCAGTTTTGAATTTGATCTTGACCTCACCCCTGCCCTCTCCAGATAAATCTGGCGAGGGAGGCAATAGTTCTCCGATTTGCTTTATAACTTCCCCAAACTGATGGATCACAACCCCATTGGAAAAGCGAATAATTTTGATATCATTCCGGCTTAATATCCACTCACGAAGTTTGTCGTAATCTTTTTGCGATTCGTGGACACCGCCGTCAATTTCAACGATCAGTCTCAGCTCGTTACAATAAAAATCAGCAATAAAACCATCTATGACCTGTTGGCGGCGGAATTTCAAACCGTGCATTTTACGACCCCTGACACCATTCCAAAAACAACGTTCAGCCAGGGTCATTTGACGGCGCATTTTCTTGGCCAATTCAAGCTTTGCGTCCTTTATCCGCCGCCCAGTGCTGACGCTAATATTTTTTACGCTTTTCATTTTATCCAGTTATCTCCCTCTCCAAATGCGTTTGGAGAGGGTCGGGGTGAGGTCAACTATTCCCTAAAGGGAGAGGTCACATCTTCTCCGGGGCGCTGACCCCCAGCAGGCTCAGCCCGTTGGCGAACACTATCCGGGCGGCATCGCACAGGTCCAGCCTGGCCTGGGTCAGCCCGGCATCGTCGGTCACCACCCGGTGCTGGTGGTAAAAAGTATGGAACACCCCGGCCAGGTCCTGCAGGTAGGTCGGCAGGCGGTGCGGCTCCCGGGCCAGGGCCGCCCCCAGCACCACCTCGGGAAACTCCAGCAGGGCCTTGATCAGGTTGATCTCCTCCTTCTCCTTCAGCAGGGCCAGGTCGCTCTTTACCCGGGCGATGCCCTTCTCCCGGGCATGGTCTATGATGCTGCAGATCCGGGCATGGGCGTACTGCACATAGAACACCGGGTTCTCGTCGGAGTGTTTGCGGGCCAGGTCCAGATCGAAATCGAACTGGCTCTCGCTGCGCCGCATCAGAAAGAAATACCGCATCACGTCCGGCCCCACCTCGTCCCGCAGTTCGTCCAGGGTGACTATCACCCCGCTGCGCTTGGAGAACTTCACCTCCCGGCCCTCTTCGATCAGCCGGACCATCTGCATCAGGATGAACTCCAGCGAATCGGGATCATGGCCCAGCGCCTGGGCGGCGCCCTTCATGCGGGGAATATCCCCGTGATGGTCGGCCCCCCAGACGTAGATCAGCCGCTGGAAGCCGCGCTGGAATTTATTCTGCATATAGGCAATGTCGGCGGCGAAATAGGTGTGCTCACCGGTGGACTTTATCACCACCCGGTCCTTCTCGTCCCCGAACTCACTGGCCTTGAAGAACTGCGCTCCGTCCTGATCGTAAAGATATCCCTTTTGGTTCAGTTGGTCCAGCGAGTTTTTGATGGCCCCGGATTCCACCAGACTGACCTCGGAGAACCATTCATCGAACTCCACCTTCAGGTCTTTTAACGACAGCTTCAGGTTATCCAGCATGCCATCCCGGGAGATCCTGGTGACCTCGGTCAGCAGCTCGTCGGATGAAAGGGCTTTTAGCCGATCCCCCTGTTCGGAATTCAGCTGGGCGGCAAAATCCTTAAGATACTCGCCCTGGTAGCCGCCCTCGGGAAACTCAAATGGCCGGTTCCATATCTGATTCAAACGGGCCAGCACCGAGCGGCCCAGCTTATCTATCTGGTTGCCGGCATCGTTGATGTAATACTCCCGGTGGACGTCGTAGCCCACGCACTGCAAAAGCCGGGCGATGGCATCGCCCACGAAAGCTCCCCGCCCGTGGCCCACGTGCAGCGGTCCGGTGGGGTTGACCGAGACGAATTCCACTTGGACCTTTTCCCCTTTGCCGTGGTCGCAACAGCCGAAGGAATTCTTCTTGTCCAGCAGGGTCACCAGTTCGCTGTACAGCCAGCCCGAAGCCAGCTTGAAATTGATAAAGCCCGGCCCGGCCACCTCTACATTTGACACCAGCTCCTGGTCAAGCTTCAGAGAAGCAGTGATCTTGTCGGCCAGCTTCCGGGGATTTTCCTTCAGGCTTTTGGACAGGTTCAGGGCAATATTGGTCGACCAATCGCCGTGGCCCTCCTGCTTGGGCTTCTCCAGCCCGATCTCGGAAGGATCGATCGTCAGTCCCAGGCTTTGCTCTATTGTCCGGGAAATATTTTTCCGCAGATAGTCTTTTATCATAAAATATCGCAACCTCTCCCTTCCCTTACGGGGAAGGGTCGGGGTTAGGTCATTGATCCTTTACCTCTTCGCTGGGAGCGTCGCCCCATAAGGCTTCCAGGTTGTAGTAATCACGCACCCGGGGCTGCATGATATGCACCACCACATCCACGTAATCCATCAGCAGCCAGGAGGCGGTCTTCTCGCCCTCGATATGCAGGGCCTTGATGCCCTTGGGCTGCAGTCCCTCTTCGATGGCCCGGCGGATGGCCCGGATCTGGATGTCGGTGGCGCCGGAGGCGATCACGAAGAAGTCGGTGGCGGTGGAAAGCCCCCTGACGTCCAGCACCGTCACATCGAAGGCCTTCCGGTTGAGGGTCAACTGGGCTATTTCCCTGGCCAGCTGTTGCCCGGGGCTGACCACCCGGATCTTGGCCGGGGCTTTCGTTTTGGGCGCCGCCGGTTTTTTCCGGGCCAGGCTCTTGGCCTTGGCGGTGCCGGGTTTGATCCTGGATCTTGCTGCGGGCCTCTTCTTCAAGACATCAGAAGCTGATGCCGAGGAAGCCTTTTTTCTTTTCTTTAAGATGATCTTTGCCAATTATTACTGTGACCTCCAATAATGATGTTGGTTCTATTTGGGGTATTATGTTTTTGCATTTGAGTTCCTTGGCTACCAGAATGGCGTTGCCTTGGCCGTCGTCGGCCCGGTCCACCACCACCGTCTCCGGGAAGCTGTCGTTCTCGGCGTTGGCAATGTCCACCACGTCGAAACCGCTGTCCCGCAGCTGCTGGGCCACCTCCTGGGCCAGCCCGCTTTTCTTGGTCCCGTTGAGCACCTCGATCCGGATCTGAGCCTTTCTCTGCTTGAGATCGGCCTGCCGGTTCTGCCGCCAGCGCATGTAGACCGAGCCGCCGATGACCGCCATGACGACTATCAGGAATATCACCGCCAGCGGAAGGTATCGGTTGCGGCCGGTCTTGGCCGGACGATTTTTCAGATCTGTTGCCATTTATTCAGTTTTATATCGTTTTTCAGTCATTGCGAGGAGTTCCCCGAAGTGAACGACGAAGCAATCTCCGCCGGACGATTTATAGTTCCAGTAACAGATCGTTGTATTTCGGATTGATGCTTTCGATCAACTCTTGCTTCTGTTTTCGTGGGCCGGCTTTGACCTGTTTCTCTCTTCTGATCGCATCTCTGGGATCGTTGAAAATCTCGAAATAGACAAGTTTCGTAATGTTATAACGCGCAGTAAAACTTCCGGGACGCATTTGTTTATGCTCCGCAATACGACGTCGGAGATTGTTCGTCACGCCAGAATACAATACCGAGTTCCATTTGTTTGACATTATATAGAAATAATACTCGCGTATCATGACCTAAAAGCCTAAAGAGGATTGCTTCGTTACACTCGCAATGACTAAAAGAAAAATGTTTTAGCCCTAACGCTGAAGGTATTCCTCACATACCGCCAGCTCTTCGGGAGTGTTGATCCCCAGCACCTCCCGGCTGTCGGAAACTATCTGGCCGGATATCTTCAGCCCCTGTTGTTTGAATATCCCGATCACGTCGGTCAGGTAATACTCTCCCTGTTTGTTGTTGGGCGTCAGCTGGCTCAGGGCTTTTACCAATTGTTGATTGTCAAAAGCGTATATGGCCGGGTTTATCTCCTTGACCGCCAGTTCCTCGGGAGAGGCATCCTTGGCTTCGACGATCTTGGATACCATTCCGTCTTTGTCTCTGATGATCCGGCCGTAGGAGCCCGGCTGTTCTATGATGGTGGTCAGCATGGTGCAGGCATTCTCTTCATCCCGATGCTTCTTCAACAAGGACCTTATGGTTTCCGGCTTGATCAGCGGTACATCGCCGTACAGCACCAGCAGGTCTCCGGTAAAATTTTCTATTATGGGCAGGGCCTGCATCACCGCATGGCCGGTGCCCTTCCGGGGCTGCTGCATCACGAATTCCACCCCAAGCCCGGACAGTGCGGCTTTTACTGTTTCGGCCTGATGGCCGATCACCACGATGGTTTTAGTGATCCCGGCCTTCTGGGCCGAGCGCACCACGTGGTCCACCAAAGGCTTTCCGCACAAGGGATGCAGGACCTTGGCCAGGTCGGACTTCATCCGGGTGCCCTGGCCCGCCGCCAGGACCAGGCAGATGCTACAGCAACTCATAGCTTGGTTTTTTTGGCGATGCGGTTCCTGTTGTCCACGCAGACGATCTTGGGCTGGTGCTTTTTGGCCTCGGCGTCCTCCTTGTAGCAGGAGGAGATAACGATCACCTTGTCGCCGGGCAGGCCCAGGCGGGCCGCCGCCCCGTTGAGGGTGATGGTGCCGGACCTTCTGGGAGCCTTGATGACATAGGTCTCAAAACGGTTTCCGTTGTTGATGTTCACCACCTGGACGATCTCGTTTGGCAGGATGTCGGCCGCCTCGATCAGCGCCTGGTCTATGGCGATGGAGCCCTCGTAGTGCAGGTTGGCCCCGGTCAGGGTGGCCCGATGGATCTTGGATTTACAGAGAATACGAAACATATTATCCTTTTGTTGATTTATTATTTACCAGTGGTCATTGCGAACCGACTTTTATCTGACTGATGAAGCAATCCCCTATTGCCTAGATTGCTTCGTCTGCTCTGCCTTGAAGTTTTCTCGCAATGACAGAATAAATTCATCCCATCATCAGGCAAGTACGATATTATCAATTAATCTTGCATTCGGAAACTTCACAGCTAAAGCGATCAAAGTATTTTTTTGAATTACCTTTACCGGCCTTAATGTCTCGTTATCCACTATCTCGATATAATCTATCTCCCCCAGCGGCGCATCACGGTATAACAATTTCGCTATTTCACGTTTCACGCTATCCGCTTTTCGCTTTCCGCTTTTTACCATACTTCCCGCCAATTGAAGAGACCTATACAGCGCCGGCGCCTCCGCCCTTTCTTCCATTGTCAGATACGCATTGCGCGAACTCATGGCCAGCCCGTCACGCTCCCGCACTATCGGTGCGCCAATTATTTTTACCGGCAGGTCCAGGTCCTTCGTCATTTGCCTTATCACCGCCAACTGCTGGGCGTCCTTCTGCCCGAAGACCGCCGCGTCCGGCTGAACTATGTTGAACAATTTAACCACCACCGTAGCCACGCCACGAAAATGACCGGGGCGCGAGGCCCCGCACAGCCCCTGGGTCAGGCCCTCCACGTTGATATAAGTGGAAAAATTTTTAGGATATATCTCTTCAGGACTTGGCGAAAATATCAGATCGGCCCCGGCTGTTTTGCATAATGCCGCATCTTTTTTCAGGTCGCGGGGATATTTCTTGTAATCTTCTTTTGGCCCGAACTGGGTGGGATTGACAAAAATCGAGACAACTACGAAGTCAGAATGTTTCTTCGCTAAACGTATCAGCGATAGATGCCCCTCATGCAAGGCCCCCATGGTGGGCACAAAACCTATTCGCCTACCCTGTTTTTCCTGCAGAGCGATGGCCTGCCGGAGTTGTTTTATAGTTTTACTTATTTTCATTTTTGAACCCCGAAGACGCTAAGTTCGCAAAATCGGTTTACTTTTCACTTTTTTTAATAATAAGTTGAATTTTATCTGGGCCAGACCTACCTATACTAAAATTATAAAGTCTTGATTGGGCAGGGCATTTTATTAATCGTGTAATCTTTCCTTCTTCATCATACTCTTTGAAATCTTTATCAAGCATCTTTTGGCTAAAATGAGCATCTGTTTTAATTTTACCGTTACGATAGTACTCAACGTATCTACCATTTAGCCCACCCAAACTGTCAAAATCAATCTGCTTTTGTATTTTCCCATTATCGTAGTACCATGTCCATAATCCTGCAAACTGAAAACCATTCATACTCCCAGTAGATTTAATGCCACCATTTTCATAATATGATATACTCTTTCCTTGTTCGTGTTCATTTATTTCTGTTTTTAAATGATTGATAATCCCATTGGAATGATAATATGTAAACATCCATAACGTATCGACAGGCGACAGAATTTCTTCTTCTATTCTTAAGTTATCGTAATAACAACGATATATTATCCTTCTACCATCTTTATAAATTCTCTCGTATTTAGGATTACCATTATTATCATAGGTCCAATGATATTCATATTTATCAACCACCTTGTTGGCAAATAACATTGTGCCTAAAGTATCATAACCAACCCAGTTAATAAAACTATTTGCATTTTCCGGTAAACCTATTAATTCTACATTACCATTTTCATAAAAACTTTTCCATTCATCTGTTATAAAACGATTTTTAAAATAGGTTTTGATTTTTATTTTCCCATTATGGTAATATTCACAATATTTGCCCTTTATTTTTTTATCAATAAAATACGATTCCTTTTCGCCGATAATAAAGCTACCACTGTCGGAAACTATATTATTTTTAGAATATTTCTTCCACTTCCCGAAAGGCAAGGTGCACCAAAAATAGTCTTTAAATAAAATAGTGTCGCCCTTAGGACTAAAGAGGATTTCATTTAACTTAATCTCATGGTGATATACTTCAACTTGTTTTTTCGCACCATCTGGATAACTCGTAATCGTCTTTTCCCAAATCAAGGCATGACTTGTTGCAGATAAAAAAGCAAATATAGTTATTATTTGTATTTTTTTCATAAATCTATACGTCCTTCGCGCCTTTGCTGTTTGCAAAGTACTTTCCATTTAAAAGAAGCCTTTGCGTCCTTGACATCTTCGCGGTTAAATTATCTACTCCTGGGAAAAACTCTCGTCCAGCGAGGGGAAGGACTTTTCCTTGACGTCCTTGTGGTAGGCCTTGAAGGCCGTCCTCATCTGCCCGGCCAGGTCGGCATACCTGCGGACGAACTTGGCCTCGAAGCCCTCGTAGCGGCCCTCCATGTCGTCCACCACCAATATCTGCCCATCGCAATAAGGCCCGGCCCCTATGCCGATGGTGGGAATGGTCAGCTCCTGACTGACCTTCTGGGCCACCTGATAGGGGATCTTCTCCAGCACGATGGCGAAACAGCCGGCGTTCTCCAGAGCCTTGGCCGCCGCCATCAGCCGCTCGGCCGATTCCTTGTCCTTGGCCTGCAGCTGGTAGCCTCCGAACTTGTGGATGGACTGAGGGGTCAACCCCAGATGGCCCATCACCGGGATGCCGCGCTCCACCAGGTTCTTGACGATGGGCGCCGCTACCCGGCCGCCCTCGATCTTGACCGCCTCGGCTCCGGACTCCTTTAAAAATTGTCCGGCATTCTGGGCGGCATTGGATATCGAGGTCTGGTAGGAGAGGAACGGCATGTCGGCCACCACCATGGCCCGCTTGACGCCCCGCTTGACCGCGGCGGTATGATAGAGCATGGCCTCCATGGTTATCGGCAGGGTGTTTTCGTATCCGGCAAAGACCATGGCTACCGAGTCTCCCACCAGGATCAGATCTATTCCGGCCTCGTCCACCATTTTGGCCGTCAGATAATCATAAGCCGTAAGACAGGCGATCTTTTCGCCCTTTTTCTTCATCTTAAGCAGGGTCCGGGTGGTGACTTTCTCGGTATTCATATCTTTTACCGCCTCAAAGATTGTTTTGATTTGATTTTGGGCT
>JAHJLF010000036.1 GCA_018821925.1 Candidatus Edwardsbacteria bacterium | reverse complement strand
CGATCTAAATAAAAATAAAGAGAGAAGTTTTCTCATTTTTATGTTCCCTTTATTATTTTAAAATTCCATGCTCAGCGCAGTGGAAATGCCATCCTTTCGAGGAAGAACATCGAAGCTCAGACCGTATTTTTTTCTGAGATTGGCGTTGTACTTGTTAACGCTTCTCATTGATATTACCCAGTCGCTGGTCCTGATGCCGAGGTAAATCATCCCCCACATCCCCTTGGAATCATCATTCTTTTCCATCCATATGCTCTGGGTCACCAAGCCAGCTGTTAAGAAAAGAATTCCCCCTTTGTAGTTTTTAGCATATATATTGCCGCAACCGGGGATTATAGACCAGAATGTCGCCCAGCCCTTTGATTTTGATTTATCCTCATACTGGGCCTCCATGAAACCCCGCATCATGGTCTCGGTCTGATTATTCATCTTCTGCTGAACCTGGACTTTCTCCTGGGGCTTGAGTTGTCCCGACAGCTCCTCGGCCGCCTCCCGCATGCCGACTGTCAGCAGAAAATCCAGCTCGCCCGTATAGTCCCGGATAGCCGTCTTCTCCACCTTGCCGGTCTTGAGGTCTATCAGCCGGATTTGGGCCGCGTAGATGTTGCCTACCTTGCCCACCGAGCCGCCGATCATCTTTTGCACCGGCAGCAGCCTTCCGGCCTCCACCAGGCAGGCGGTTTCGTCGCAGGCCCCGGTCTGCTGGAAGCCCTGCTCCTTCAGGATCTCGGCCATCTTATCGCGCTCCAGCACATCAAAACTGTCGGTCCTCTGTAGTTCTATGGTCAGCCGCTCGGTAAGAAATTTGGCCTCGGTCTCGGAGATGTCTGAACCCCTTAGCGGCATCACGGCCACCGCGGTCTTCTTGGCGGTTTGGGCCAGAACACCCGATACAGTCATGATCAAAATTAACGCCGACATCAAAGTTTTCTTCATTACTCTTCCCCCATTTCGGTTAACATCCGATTTATATGATACAAGATACACTTCCGGTTATTTTACTAACATAGAGTATTGGGTCTTTTATAAATACGTTAATGAATCCTTTGTGCCTTAGTGTCTTGGTGGTTAAAATCTCAGCTTTAAACTTCGGTCTCCTCGAAGTGCGACAGCTTCTTGAATTCCTTGAACCTTTTCTCGATCTCCTCACGGGTCAATGTCTTCAGCCGTTCCATGGAGAAGCTCTCCACATTGAAGGAGGCCATCACGCTGCCGTAAACCATTGCCCGGCGCAGGTTGTAGTCGTTGATCTCACCCTTCGATGAGAGGTAGCCCATAAAACCGCCGGCAAATGAATCGCCCGCCCCGGTGGGATCGAATACATCCTCCAGGGGATAGGCCGGAACCGAGAAGACCGTATTATCGGTCAGCAGCATGGCTCCGTGCTCGCCCTTTTTGATCACTAATATCTTGGGACCCATCTCCCGAATGGCCTTGGCCGCCTTGAACAAATTGGGCACCCCGGCCAGCTGGCGGGCCTCGGCGTCGTTGATAAACATGATGTCCACTTTTTTGATGGTCTTTAACAATTCGTCCCTTTTGCCGCCGATCCAGAAATTCATGGTGTCGCAGCCGATGGCCTTCGGCCCTTTGACCTTGGCGATGACGTCCTGTTGCAATATCGGATCGATATTGGCCAGAAACAGAAATTCTGTGTTTTCGTGCTCAGGTTTCAGTTTGGGACGGAACCCCTCAAAGACATTGAGATCAGTGGCGTGGGTCTTGGCCTCGTTCATATCATGCTCGTATGATCCGGCCCAGCGGAAGGTCTTTCCTTTGACCACCTCCAGCCCGGAGAGATCCACTCCCCGCTTGGCCAGGAACTCGATATTATCCCTGGGGAAATCCTCCCCCACCACGCCAACTAAGCTGACCTGGGTGAAGAAGCTGGCCGCCGAGGAAAAATACAAGGCGCTTCCCCCCAGTGCTTCCTTGGCCTCCCCGAACGGGGTCTTGACCGAATCCAGCGCGATGGAACCGACAACTAACATTGCCATAAGCATTCACCTCTGTTTAAGAAGTTCAAATCGTTGAAGATGTTTAAACGGTTTGAACTGTTTCAAACTTTTCAAACAGTTCAAACCCATGTGGCATTAATTTATTTTTGCCACCACGCTCTTTACTAATTGGACGAATTTTTTCTCGGCCTGGCCGGCCACTGCGATGACCTCCTCCAGGCTGACCGACCTCATGGCCTCGGGGAATCCCATGTCGGTGATGATGGAGAAGCCTATCACCTTCAGGCCCGAATGGCGGGCCACTATCACCTCGGGCACGGTGGACATGCCCACCACGTCGGCCCCCAGCAGCCGGACCATCCGGTATTCAGCCCCGGTCTCCAGGGTGGGGCCGGTCAGGGCCAGGTAGACGCCCTTTTGCAGCTTGATCTTCTCTTCCAGGGCGGTCTCTTCGGCCAGCTTCTGCAGGTCTGCATCATATAGATTAAACATATCAGGAAACCGCGGCCCCAGTTCGTTATGGTTCTTGCCGATCAGGGGATGGTCCCCCATCAGGTTGATATGATCGGAGATCAGCATGATATCGCCCGACTGGTGGGCCGGATTGACGCCGCCGCAGGCGTTGGAGACCATCAGGATCTCCACACCCAGGGCCTTCATCACCCGCACCGGGAAGGTCACCTGTTGCATGTTGTAGCCCTCGTAGTAATGGAAGCGGCCCTGCATAGCCATCACCGGTTTCCCCGAGAGATGCCCGAATATCAGCTTGCCGGCATGGCTCTCCACGGTGGACACCGGAAAATGAGGAATATCTTGATAAGGCATGGTGTCTTTGATGTCTATCTCCTTGACCAGCCCGCCCAGGCCGGTGCCAAGTATGATGCCGATCTTGGGGCTGATCTTGGTTTTGCCTTTTATATAATCAGACGCCTCGTTTATCATCTTGATCATATCGTTCATTTCGTTTCCCCGCTATCGCCGGGGTTAACCTCTCCTTCGGGCTCCGGCCCGTCGTTGATCAGCGGCGGCAGGTCGTCCTTCTCGGGCTCGGCCGTCGGAATTTCATCGGACTCGCGGATCTTGGCGGTGCTCATCAGGGTGTTCAGCATCTTCTTCATGTCGGCCACGCTGGGCTCCTCCTTGGGAATCTCCAGCTTGGGCTGTTCCGGCTGGCTCCTGGCAAGCTCCTCCTTCTTCATGCTGGAGAAAATGTTTGTCTGTATCCTGATGCCCGAATCCATCTCCTGGGTCTGCAGCATGTCTAAATGCGAGTCCACCAGACTGCGCAGTTTAGCCAGGTAGCTGCTGCGGACGTTCTTCAGGTCGGCTATCTGGCGCTGCAGATCCATCAGGCGGGCCCGTGCTTCGCCGATGATCTGGTCGGCTTTGAACTGGGCCTCCTTGATGAACAATTCGCCCCGCCGTTCGGCGTTATCCCGCAGTTCATCCGAGGTCTTCTGGGCCGACATCAGGGTGTCCTGCAGGGTCTTCTCCATCCGGCGGTAATCGTCTATCTTGCCGTCCAGACCCTGCATCCTCTCGGCCAGGCTGGTGTTCTCCCGGACCAACTCCTCGAACTCTCCGGCCACCATCTCCAGAAAAGCCTGCACCTCGGCCGGGTCCAGCCCGCCCATGGGCTTCTTCTTAAAGGTCTGTTTTCTTATATCCAGGGGGGTCAGTTTCATGGCCACTCCTCCTTAATTTCAATAGATTTTTAAACGATAGCCGTATTCGATCAGGCTGGCGATCAGAAAATTTCTGACGAAATATATGGCCAGTATGGCCAGCATCGGCGAGAGGTCCAGCCCGATATTCAGAGGTATCCCCCTCCGGATGGGCCTTAGGACCGGGTCGGTCAGCCGGACCAGCAGCCGGACGATGGGGTTGAAGGGATCGGGGTTGACCCAGGAGATCAACGCCCGGATGATGATCACCCACATGTAGACGTCCAGGGCCAGGCCCAGCGCTTTTCCCAGTGCGATTATGAAATTTGCCAAAAGAATCATTTAGATTTTAAATATTTTCGAATTCTCGTTTTGCCGGGAATGGTAGATCGGCTTGCTTTGTTTGTTAGGCGTAGATGTCTTCCCGCAATGACTCACGGTTAAAAGTAAAAACTCTGTGCCCCCGTGGCAAAGTCAGCCCCTGCTCCCGAAGATGGCGCTGCCCACCCGAATCATGGTGGAGCCCTCCTCGATGGCCACCCGGTAATCTCCCGACATCCCCATGGATAGGTGCTTCATTTCGATGTTGGGTATGGCTTGAAGCTTAATTTCATCGAATATTTTTTTCAGTATCTTGAACGAACTTCTGACCTTGTCTGCATCATCGCTCAGCGGGCCCACCGTCATTAACCCCAAAATCTTTATTCCCTGTATATCCTTTATAACATCTAAAGCCTCTATAACCTCATCAGCCCGGAACCCGTACTTCTGCGGCTCGCCCGAGGTGTTGACCTCCAATAAAATCTCTTGGGTTTTGACGATCTGGACTGCCCGGCGCCCCACATCCCTGGCCAGATCAACCGAATCTATGGAGTGGATCAGGGAAAAGATCTCCACCGCCTTTTTGGCCTTGTTGGACTGCAGGTGCCCTATCAGGTGCCACTGCACCTTGGAGCCGATCAGGGGATATTTCCCCGTCGCCTCCTGGACCCTGTTTTCGCCGATGATGTTCAGCCCCAGGGCGATAGCCTGCTCTATGACCTCGGTCGGGACGGTCTTGGTGACCGCCACCAGGGTGATATCCTCCGACCTCCGACCGGCGATCCGGCAGGCATCGTCGATGCTTTGGCGGAGATGCTCCAGATTGTACCCTATTTGTTGCATAACACATTATTATATCTCATTTAAAGTCCCATTTGCAATACAAAAATGCCTTCGATCAACATTGTCTTTAGGTTTGTTTTATGCTTGACTATCCTTTCTTTTAGGTTTAGAATTACCCTGATCAGTGGTGCATTCGGCATCAGTGTTATTGAGAGTTTTACATTTACTTTTTTACGGAATGGTCCGCCTGCATGGAATGCCACTATAACAGTTATTTTATCAACCTTTGACGGATAAACCGATTATGGCAAAATTCTACCAAGGAAAATTCCCCATCAAATTCAACCGCAAGGCCCGGAGGAACTTTTTCCGGATCCTCTTTTTCCTGGGACTGTTTTTGATCTTTGTGACGGGCTTTGGGGCCGGCACCTTCGCCTTCTACAGCCGGGGACTGCCATCCACCCGCACCCTTCAGGAGATGCAGCCCAAGCAGGGCACCAAGGTTTACGACCGGAACAACCTGCTGATCTGCGAATTCGCCGAGGAGCATCGGGTGATGGCCCCGCTGGCCCGGATACCCAAAAACCTGATCGACGCCACCATCGCCATCGAGGATCGTAGTTTCCGCTCCCACTGGGGGATCGATATATTCGGCTACGCCGCGGCGGTCAAGGATTTCGTGTTGCGCCGCAGCAAGCGCCTGCGCGGCGCCTCCACCATCACCCAGCAGCTGGCCCGCAACATGTTCCTGACCCAGGACCGCACCCTGTCCCGCAAGATCGCCGAAGCCATACTGGCCATGAAGATCGAGCGGCTGTTCTCCAAGGACGAGATATTGGAGTTGTACTTCAACCAGATAAATTACGGCCACGGGGCCTACGGGGTCCAGACCGCCTCCCAGATGTATTTTGGCGGGGATGTGGACAGTTTGACCCTGCCCCAGGCGGCCATGCTGGCTGGAATGCCGCGCGGCCCCTCGATATACACCCCCTACACCCATCCCGAAGCGGCCCTGAAAAGAAGGAACACCGTATTGGAGGCCATGGTGGCCACCGGAGCGATCACCCGGGCCCTGGCCGATTCCGCCCGAAAGACGGAGATAGTGGTCAAGCCCCGCGAACTGCGGCTCAATGACGCCCCCTATTTCGTGGAGGAGGTCCGCAAATACCTGGAGGCTAAATACGGGGCCAACGCCATCTACCAGGGGGCCATGCAGGTCTACACTACCCTGGATCTTAAACTGCAGCAGGCCGCCAATCAGGTCTCCGAGAGCTGGATGGAACAGCTGGAGGACAGATACAAGCTGGTTCCCCGGCGCAGGGATTTCAAAACACCCAAGGTCGAGACCGATATAGTCAACACCCCATATATCCAGGATGCCCTGCTGGCCCTTGATCCCGGAAACGGCCACATCCTGGCCATGATCGGGGGCCGGGATTTTCTGATCAGCAAATTCAACCGGGCCATCCAGTCGCGCCGCCAGGCCGGCTCGGCCTTCAAGCCCTTTATCTACACCGCCGCCATCGACAACGGCTTTTCCCCCGGCGATGTTATCCTGGACGCTCCCATCGTAATCGAGGATGACGGTTCCGGCAACTCCTGGTATCCCCGCAACTACGACGGCAAGTTCGGCGGACCCACCTCCCTGCGGCGGGGGCTGGCCCTGTCCAAAAACCTGATAGCTGTCAAGCTGATCCAGAGCATCGGGCCATCCACCGTCATCAGCTACGCCCGCAAGATGGGCATCCGGACACCCCTTCCGGCGGTGCTGTCGCTGGCCCTGGGCTCGGCCGACATCAGCATGATAGATATGGTCAGCGCCTACGGGGTCTTTGCCAACCGCGGGGTCAGGGTGGAACCGCTGATGATCCTGAAGGTGCTGGATAAGAACGGCATCGTCCTGGAGGAGAATCATCCCTATGCCGAGGAGGTGCTGTCGCCCCAAACCGCCTATATCATGGCCAACATGATGAAGACGGTGGTGGACCACGGCACCGGGATATATGCCCGCAGCCTGGGCTTCACCCGGCCGGCCGGGGGCAAGACCGGCACCACCAACGATTATACCGACACCTGGTTCATAGGCTACACCCCCAACCTGGCCTGCGGGGTATGGGTGGGCTTCGATCAGAAGAAGACTGTGGCCGAGGGCGCCACCGGGGCCGGCTTGGCCCTGCCCATCTGGGCGGCCTTCATGAAGCAGGCCACCGACAGTCTGCCGGTGAAGGATTTTCCGGTGCCGGGCGATATCGTCTCGGCCACCATCTGCACCGAATCCGGCCTGCTGGCCACCCCGGCCTGCCCCAACCCCAGAAGCGAGATCTATCTTAAGGCCAACCTGCCGACCAAGACCTGCGACATCCATCGCCTACAGAACTTGAACATGCAGAGCAAGGATTATAATTTTGAACAGCTGGATCGCGGCAGCCTGAACGATCCGGACTTCAAGCCCTGACCTCACCCCTGCCCACTTCGAAAGCAGCATATCTGCAGTTCTCAGTGCAGGCTCTCTCCAGATAAATCTGACGAGGGGGAAAATATATGTTTGATATGTCATTCCAGCGACGGCGGGAATCCAGTACTGCAGAGGAATAATGACCGACAGAAAGAAACTGATAAAAGAATACAAGCAGACATTGACCCCGATGGGCATTTTGCAGATAAAGAATCTGGCCAGCGGCAAGATATTATTAATGAAGGCCAAAAACCTCCCCGGCATCATCAATAGTCAGAAGTTCACGCTTAAGAACGGCTCTCATCCCATTTTCGATCTGCAAAAGGATTTTACCAGCTTGGGAGAAAGCAATTTTTCCTTTGAAATTATCGATCATCTGGAGCCCAAGGAGGGAATCAGCTATGATTACACCCGGGACCTTAAGGCCCTGGAAGAGATCTGGATCGAAAAGCTTCAGCCATACGGGGATAAGGGATATCATACCAAGCATTGATGGTTTATTAATATTGAAGCTTCTCGCTGCTGGCGGGGTTCGTAAAAGCGTTTGAGCGGGAATAGCCCTGTCCCCCAAACAAATAATACCGGAGGTCCAATGAAACACTCTGTTATGCTGTCAGCGTTCCTGCTGCTTTTTGTCGGGTCCGGCCTGTGTTCTGAGTGGTTTATTGACACCGAGGGCGGGACGGCCTTCACCGGATACAACGACGTTCAGATCCCCAGCGACAGCGGGACAAGATTCTCCCTGGCCGACGAGATCGTCTCCTCGCCTGCCATTGCTCTGAGATTCCGGGGTGGAGTAACGCTGACAAAAAGACATCTGTTTTTTATTCTGGCAGCGCCCCTTACCGTCCGGGGAACCGGGACTCTTGCCAGGGATATCAACTTTCAGGGCAAAATATTCCGCCAGGGCACAGAAATTCATTCCACCTACCGCTTCGATTCCTACCGACTTACCTACCGCTACTCAATTGTTGCCAAGCCTGGTTTCGGACTGGGGGCCGGGCTGACCGCCAAGATCCGCAGCGCCGATATCTCCCTGATGAGCGATTCAGCCTATGCCAGTCGCAGCGATTTGGGTGTTGTCCCGCTAATCAACTTGATGGTAAGGTATAATATGACCCAGAGGACCGGATTGCTGCTTGAGAGCGACGCCCTATGGTCGCCCTATGGCCGGGCCGAGGATGTGTTGTTGGCATTCCAGTACAGCCCCGCCGAAAGTCATTCCCTTCGGATAGGCTACCGTATGCTGGAGGGCGGCGCCGACGGCGGCGGCAAGGTCTACACTTTTTCCCTTTTCCATTATGTGACCGCCGGCATCACAGTGAAATTCTAATACACCATCTAGGATATTTTATGTCCAGTTTCCGAAGCCGCCTGTTCGTATTCCTGCTGAAATACCGGCACCTGTTGCGTTTCCAGCGCAAAAGAACAACCACCGTTGATGGAGATACCTCCCTGCAGGCCCTGCGGGCAGAGGTTGAGCGAGGGGCGGATTTTTTCGGCAAACTGCCGGAGGGCTTCACTCTGGAGCCTGTCATGATCGGCAGCCTGGCCGCCGAATGGATGTGGCCCCGCAACGCCCCGAAAGACAAGGCCATCCTGTATTTCCATGGCGGCGGGCTGGTGGTGGGCTCCATCCGGGCCCACCGGGGTATCGTGGCCAAGTTCGTAAAAGGTTGCGGCATCAGCGCCCTGGTGTTCGATTACGGCCTGGCCCCGGAGCATCCCTACCCTGCCGGGCTGAATGATTCTGTGGCCGCTTACAGATATCTTTTGGACCAGGGCATCAAGCCCTATAATATCGTATTCATGGGCGATTCCGGGGGAGGCAACTTGGTCTTTGCCGCACAATTGGCCCTTAAGGAACAGGGGCTTCCTTTGCCGGCGGCGGCCGTGGCACTGTCGCCCTGGACCGACCTAAGCAACTCCGGAGAATCCTGGATATTCAACGCCCAGAAGGACACACTTTGTTGGAAGGAATCCCAGGCCACCTTCAGCCGGTATTATGTTGGAAAGAACGACCCCAAGGATCCTTTGATCTCTCCGCTGTTCGGAGACTTGCGCGGCCTGCCGCCGATGCTGATCTTTGCCGGCGGGGACGAGACCCTGCTCAGCGATTCCACCCGTTTGGCCGAAAAGGCCAAAGCCGCCGGGGTTGACGTGACACTGAGGATCGGCGAGGGCTTGTTCCACTGCTACCCGGCCTGCGCCCCGATGTTCCCTGAGGCAAAAGAAGCAATGGAAGAGATCAGCCGTTTTATAAAAAAGCATTTGAAGGCGTAATGTGAACCTCATCGGAAAAACTCCCATAAATCCGGTGCTGTTCTATACCGGCAAAATATCAGGTTATTTTACCTGGATCATATTGCTTTTGGCGCTATTGAATATACCTGTCATTGCTGAATGCTCCATCCCAGCACTCAAGTATATTGCTTATGTTTCATTATTGACTGGCCTTTTGCTGACCATCCTCAGCCTGGTCAACCTAGGCCAATCAACCAGGCTGGGCCTGCCGCAGGAGGAGACGGCTCTTAAGATTAATGGCGTCTACCGGCTGAGCCGGAACCCGATGTATCTTGGTTTCGACCTTCTTACCCTGTCTGCTATGTTATATACCCTCAATCCGGGTGTGATATCGCTGGGGATTTACAGCATGGTAATCTATCATTTCATCATTCTGGGCGAGGAGAAGTTCTTGGAACAAAGGTTCGGGAATATTTACATTGATTACAGGCAAAAAATTCGAAGATATTTATAGATCGGTCATAATATCTTTTTCTTTAAAAAGCCCCGCATCGATTACGGGGCTTTTTTGCTTGACAAATATCTTGGCAAATAGTGTATAATGATTTTAATGGATGGTACAAACGCCGTCGTGTTTCGCCCACATTCCAACCGACAGCAGAGAAATACAAATACGCAAACAATAGCCTGATTTTGG
>JAHJLF010000035.1 GCA_018821925.1 Candidatus Edwardsbacteria bacterium | reverse complement strand
GGTATGTGGCAAGGGAAGGATTCGAACCTCCGACCTTTGGGTTATGGGCCCAACGAGCTACCAGGCTGCTCCACCCCGCGACGTTTATTAAAATCAACTGTGCAATGATACCAAAGATCCGGCCCAAAGTCAAGGTCTTTTCTTCAGCGAGTCGGCCGGGTAAAAGCGGTACGATGTCTCTCCGGGCCGGGTCATCCCCAGCTTCTCCCGGGCCTGGGATTCCAAGTAAAAGCTGTCGGACTTCAAACGCTTGATCTCCCGGCACAGGATCTCGCTGTGGGCCAGGTTGGCCAGCATCTCCTTTTTTATCCGCTTCTGCTGGCGATCAACCCGGAGCATGGTTATCCAGCCGTAGCGCCCCATTCCGAACATCAGGATCACGATCACAAATGAGGATATCACCAGCGCCAGAACGGCCTTGGTGGAACTGCTCCTATGTGCGCCGGAACGGGGCATGGTGCTTTATCATTTGAATATGGATCTGCCGGGGTACTGGGCGGCCGACCCCAGCTCCTCCTCGATGCGCAGCAGCTGATTATACTTGGCGCTGCGGTCGCTGCGGGAGATGGAGCCGGTCTTGATCTGCCCTCCGTTTACCGCCACCGCCACGTCGGCGATGGTGGAATCCGATGTTTCCCCGGAGCGGTGCGAAATGACGGTGGTGTAGCCGTTCAGCTTGGCCAGCCGGATGCAGTCCAGGGTCTCGGTCAGCGTGCCGATCTGATTCAGCTTGATCAAAATGGAATTGGCCACTTCCTTTTCAAAGCCCATCTTCAAGCGCTTGACGTTGGTGACGAACAGGTCATCGCCCACCAGCTGGATCCTTTTGCCCAGCCGGTCGGTCAGCAGTTTCCATCCTTCCCAGTCATCCTCGGCCAGGCCGTCCTCCAGGGAGACCAACGGATATTTATTGACATATTTTTCGTAAAGATCCACCATCTCGGCGGATGAAAGTTTCTTGCCATCCACTTTGTAGTATCCCTTTTCATAGAACTCGGTGGAGGCCGGATCCATGGCCAGGAATATATCCTCCCCGGGGCGGTATCCCGCCTTCTCGATGGCCTGGGTCAGCATCTCCAGGGCTTCCTCGTTGGTCTTCAATGGCGGGGCAAAGCCGCCCTCGTCGCCCACCGTGGTCAGATAACCTTTCTCTTTGAGCAGCTTGGCCAGGGTATGAAAGGTCTCGCTGGCCATCTGAACGGCTTGGGCAAAACTTTTGGCTCCGGACGGCACGATCATGAACTCCTGCATCTCGATATTCCATCCGGCATGCTTGCCGCCATTCAGGAAATTCATCATTGGCACCGGCAGCAACCGGGCGTCCACCCCGCCGATATGGCGGTAGAGGGGGATATCCAGGGCAATGGCCGCGGCCCGGACCACCGCCAGGGAGACCCCCAGGATGGCGTTGGCCCCCAGCTTGGATTTGGTCTCGGTGCCGTCCATCTCCAGCATGGATTGATCAATCTTTACCTGCTCCAGGGCGTCCCAGCCGATAAGTTTTGGTGCGATGATCTCATTGACGTTCTTCACCGCCTGGAGCACGCCCTTGCCCAGATATCTCTTGGCATCGCCGTCGCGGAGTTCCAGGGCCTCATGCTGTCCGGTGGAGGCCCCGGAGGGCACGGCGGCCCGGCCGATAGCCCCGCATTCCAGGTGGCAGTCCACCTCGACCGTGGGGTTGCCCCGGGAATCCATGATCTCCCGGGCATGGATCTTAGTGATGGCGGTCATAATAAAACCTCCGGAAAATATATTGATTATTTTAAATACTCCAGGCTTAAAACGCCGTCCCGGAATACCGCATAGGAAAAGCTGGCGATAAAATCCCCCAGGTTGATATAAATATTGCCGTTCTCTTCATGATGCAGCGGCAGGTGAGTGTGCCCCAGCAACACGCAATCGAAGCCCAAGGCGAATTTCCCCCGGGCCACCTCTATCATCGGGCCGGGGTCGAGATGCCTGTCCTTGGTCAGGTGGTTGCGGGAGACCTGCGAGAACCATTTGGCAAAAGGAATGGCCAGGTCGGGATGCAGCAGGCGGTACAGCCAGATGGTGAAGGGATTTCTCAGAACGATCTTCAGCATTTTATATCCCAGATCGCCTTTTCCCAGGCCGTCTCCGTGGGCCAGGAACATTTTTTTTCCGCCGGCCTCCAGGACCAAGGGCTGGCGATGAATCGTTATGCCCAGTTCCCGGCTCAGAAAATCCCCTATCCAAAAATCGTGGTTGCCCACCAGCAGGTCGACCGCCACCCCCCGGGATCTCAGATTCTTCAGCAGGCCGATGATCTCCAGATGTTCCTTCTGGATCACGGTGCGGTATTCGAACCAGAAATCGAACAGGTCGCCCATAATAAAAAGCCTGTCGTCCGGACCCGCCATCCGGTCGAAAAGGGCGCCTAACTTTGCCAGTTTCTCCTGGTCGCTTCCGGAATGCCCGGCCGAACCCAGGTGAACATCGGAAATAAAATATATCACACTTGACATTTTCAAATATTTCGTGCTAATGTTACCAACAGATAAGACTATATCATATGGTTTATTAAAAGGCAATATATTTTTATTGACATTTGCCGCCGGTATGAATAAAATGGATTAGGGACATTTCTAAAGAGGGAAAAATGAAACAAAAAGCGTTAACCAAGTGCACAGGTATCGCCCTGACCCTGGCCGTTATGGCTGCCATGGGTTGCGGCAAAAAAGAGGCCGATATCTCTCAGGGCATAACCCCCAATGTTCTGAACTTTTATATCCTGCATCAGGAGATAGGGGCCATCAGGGACAAGGTCGGGGTTTCGGCCGCCGAACAGAAGGCCCAATATATTCCCAGCTATAACGAGCTTATCGGCCGCAGCCAGAAGATGCTCCAGGACAACCAAACCTCCAAGGAGCTGAAGAAATATCCGGAGATAAATGCGACCATGGATTCCTGCCTTAATGCCGGGGTGGCTTTCCTTACGCTGGAGGCCAGGGCGGTTGATGCCAACAGCAGGCTGGCTGACGCAAAACAGCAGTTGTCCGATCTCAGGCAATCCATCAGAAACAACAGCCTGCTGGCCAAGAAACAAAAGCCCAAGATAGACGCCCTAGCCAAACAGCAGGCCAGCCTGCAGAAACAGCTTGACGGTTATAAACCGGGCTTAAGCCGAAACAGCCAGACCTGCAGGGCCTTGCTGAAAAGGTACAACATCCGGATATTGCAGGGCAAGATACTGGAATACACCAACGATGAAAAATTGTTTGCTTTGTTCCCCTGGGAAAAGCCGGCCCCTGTCAAAACGGTAAAGAAAAAACGGAAATGATCCGGTTCATAAGGGCCGCCATATTATCAACCTTGATATTCGCTACTTTAGGCTGCGGAGACAGCGCGTCTGTAAATAAAGGCCGGGAGTTTCTGGAGATGGGCGATCTCTCCCGGGCCCTGGTTCAATTCGAACAGGCCGTGTCCAACAACCCCCGTAACGCTACCGCCCACTACCTGCTGGCCAGAACCTATTGCCTGTGCGACTCGGCCGCTTTGGCGATTAAGGAATATTCCATACTGGCGCAGTTAAACCGGGAGATGGCTGACGACACTTTGCTGCGCCAGAAGATATCCCTGTATCTGGGGCTGGAGCCCTACCCCTCGGTCAAGCTGACCGAGGCCAAAGGCAATGACGCTTTTCCGGCCATCTCCGCCGACGGAAAGAGGATAGCTTTCTCGTCCAAGCGGGACGGCAATACCGAACTTTATTTAATGTCCGGCGATGGCAGTGACCAGCGGCGCCTTACCAACAATAAGGCTGTTGATTACGGCCCCTCATTCTCGCCCGACGGTAGCAAATTGCTGTTCGTCTCCGACCGCGAAGGCAACGATGAGATATATCTTTACGATCTGGCTGCCAAGAATGAAACCAGGCTTACCTACAGCAAAAGCGATGACTGGCTGCCCTGCTTTTCGCCCGACGGCCAGGAGGCTTTCTGGGTCTCCGACCGCTCTGGGAGATATGCCGTATGGCGAATGGCCCTTGGGCCCGACAATCCGAAAAAAGAGAATTCACCCCAGGTTCTTTTTGAGGATCAAACCGGAGAGGTGGCCTATTTCGGGCTCTGCTCCGGTCGCCTGATAGTGCAGAGAGAGAGCAAGAACCAAAGCTTCCTGCTGTCGGTTGATATCAGCGACGGCCGGACGACGGAGATCAATATTCCGTCATTTCGTTCGGGGATACCGACCATAGTTCTGCCGGATGGTAAAACGCTGGCCTATGTTTCTTCCTGCGACGGCAATGACGAGATATATCTCTACCAGCCGGATCAGAAACGCTCGGTTAGGCTGACCAACAATATTTCCGAGGATTTCGTCTTCGGCTTCACCCCCGACGGGCGGACCATGCTGTACGACTCGGACCGCGGAGGCGATCGCGACGTCTACCTGATGCACCTTGACAGACTGATCGCCCGGGATCAATTGCTGAGCAAGATCACCAAACCTTAATATAAAAAACACAATAACGAGGACACCATGAAGCTCAAGTGCAATGTCTGCGGTTACGTTTACGATCCGGAAGCGGGCGATCCCGACGGAGACGTCAGGGCCGGGACATATTTTGACAATCTTCCATTAGACTGGGTCTGTCCGGATTGCGGGGCGTCGCAGGATATTTTTGAGATAATAGACGACGATTTTGAGGAGGAAGGCGGGGAGGAGGATGAGTAGTCCTCGTCCCTTTTATTTTAGAGAAGTAAAGATCGAAAAATTACATGATCCTCCGAACAGCCGTGTCAAGGAATCTACGGGGATTACCCAGGAGATATAAATTTTGTTTGTTATATAATTAATACAGCTACGAGGGGCAAATGAAAGTAACTTATTACGGGGTGCGGGGCTCTATCCCGTCGCCGGGTTTTGAAACCAGCCGCTACGGCGGCAACACCACCTGCGCCGAGGTGATCACCTCCGGCGGCTACCGGATGATCATAGACTGCGGCACAGGGATCCGGAAGCTGGGGCTCAAATTATTAAAGGAAAAGGATCCGGCCACCATTCCCATCTTCATCACCCATGCCCATTGGGATCATGTCCAGGGACTGCCGTTCTTCCTTCCCATATATCTGCCCAGGTTCAAACTGATGTTCGTCAGCGCCAACGACAGCTTTGATAGGCTGTACCAGACGCTCTACAACCAGATGGACGGTTATGTTTTTCCGGCCGACCTGCAGGAGGTGCAGTCCCAAGTTAAGTTCGAGATAATAGATTCCAAGGGATTCGATTTCGGCGGGGTGCATTTCGACACCATCCTGAACAACCATCCGGTGCCCACCCATGGCCTGCGGATCAAGGACGGGGAGAAGACCTTCGTCTTCATCACCGACAACGAACTGCGGGCGGAGAAGCCGGTCACTCCTTACCAGGATTTCGTGGCCTTCTGCCAAGGGGCTGACATCCTGATTCACGACGCCCAGTACACCGAGGAGGACATGGAGAAGACCCGGGGCTGGGGGCATTCCACCTTCAGTGAAGCGATCAAACTGGCTGAGGAGGCCGGGGTCAAGCGGCTGGGGTTCTATCATCACGATCCGGAGCGGACCGATGATCAGTTGGACGAGATCGTAAAGCAGATGCAGGAAACCACCCAGGTGAAGTTGTTCGGGACCCGGGAGGGCGAGGAGCTGGAGTTGTAGGTGCTGATTCCTTTTGCCTACAGAAAGAAAAAACATTGGATAAAAACACCTATCTTTAGTATATTTCTTTCTCTGCCCTTTCTGTCCGGGCAGACCCCACCCACACTCCCTCCCCGCAGCGGGGAGGGAAGCCGTCAGGCAGGGAGAGGTCAAAGACCCGCCGGGGGCACAGGGCTTAACGATTAATCCAAGGCTCCTGTAATGAACTTTGTTTCAGTGAAGACAGCACACGCATCGAAGCATAGATCAATATTGTATCATTTTCAGCAGATACCCGCACTGCGCCCCCAGACCCCAAGCACCAAACTTATTGCTTCAAAAAGCTGTTTTGCAAGAACATTGATTTTGTTGAGTTACTTTTAATTATATGATTGACCTTTCCATAAAAATAGCCGGGTCGGCAACATCGCCCCGGGTTTTTCGAAAATAATCGTGGTGGAGCAGAACGCCACCGGGCAACTGGAAAAACTCCTGCTGACAGAACTGGGGATCAATGCCTCCGGCTCGATAAGAAAATTCGACGGCCGGCCGATTACGGCCAAGTATATAGTTGATAGTTACGAGGCACTAGACTGATTCCTATAAGGAAGCCAGGAATACAGGGAAATCAAATACGTGGTATTATGGCATTAGAACATGAAAAACTCACCGAGGCAATAATCGGAGCCGCAATAACGGTTCACAAAAAACTGGGACCGGGTTTCATCGAGTCGATATACGAGAATGCGCTGGTCATTGAACTTAGAAAAATTGGCCTGTTCGTTGATCAGCAAATGGAAGTGTCTGTGGAATATGACGGGATAGAAGTGGGAAAACATAGATTGGATATCCTGGTGGAGAAAACCATAGTAATCGAACTTAAATCGATAAAGAATATCGAAGACATACATTTTGCTATTGTCAGATCATATCTGAAAGCATTGAAGTTGAAACATGGATTATTGCTGAACTTCTGTAAGGTGATTTTAGATGTGAAAAGAGTGATTTCAAAATAATTCCTGCCTTCATGGTTTCCTTATAAAAGAAATATGTTAGACATTAATATATACAAAAGTGAAGACGGCGTTGCCTGGTGCCCCGACTGTTTCAATAATTCGTTAAGAAAATCCGAGACGGCAAAATATATTAGGGATGGTTATAAATCGTTATGAAAAGAATATTGATCATATCGATATTCCTGCTGTCAGTCTTGTCGGGCAGGGAATGCCTGGCCCAGGATTCCCTCAACCTGAAGACGGTGGGAGTGTGGCCTTACGGACTTGCCACGGCAGTTAATAAATACATCGCCAATGGTCATAATTATATCCTGATGGGCAGCGGAAGGCGCTTGAGCCTGCTCAATGTGGACGATCCCGCCCATCCCTACATCACCGGCGAGACCGCCGTAACAAACGATATCAGTAAAATATGGGTCGATGGTAATTACGCATATACTGCCAACGGCCACTCTGGGATCAGCATAATCGAGCTTACCGATCCACTCCGTATCCGTATCCGGGGGGTCTATAAAACGGAGGGGCGGGCCAGGGATATTGAGATTAAATGGCCCTATGCCTATGTGGCGGTGGACAGCCAGGGATTGGTTGTGCTGAACGTTACCGATCCGGCCAATCCCGTGCTGGCATCGGAGATAAGTTTCCCCGGAGAGACAATCGGCATCGGCTTGGGTACAAATCACGCTTTCCTGGCCTCGGGAATAAACGGGATCAGGGTGATTGATATCGGCAACCCCAATTCACCGGGACTCACCGCCAGCTACAACATCCCGGGATATGCATATGACGCCTTTGTTTCCGGCAGTTATGCCTATGTATCGGCCGGGGACTCCGGTCTGAAGATACTTGATATTTCCAATGTTTCCGTTCCGGTGCCGGCCTCCAGGTTCAGGTTCCAAAGCAAGGTCAAAGGGGCGGTGATATCCGGGGATAATGTTTTTGTGGCCGGAGACACTGCCGGGCTGAGGATCATCAATGCCGCCAATCCAAATAAGATCGGAGAGGTGGGTTATTACAAAACGGCGTATAATGTGGTAGACCTTTGTATCATAAATAATCATGCTTATCTAGCTGACATGATAGGCGGGCTTCGGGTGATAGACGTTTCCCAGATATACAACCCGGTATTAGCCGGCCAATTCAACACCCCCGGCTATGCCAAAAACATGCTGATAAAGAACAACTATGCCTACATCAGCGACGGGGATTCCGGACTGTGCATCGCCGATATCAGTAACCCGGTGGCGCCGGTTGCCGTGGGGCGGTATCATTCTCCGGGCTTTGTCTCCTCGGCCCATATCCCGAGCAGTTATGCTTTTATCGCCGCCGGCAATGCAGGTTTAAGAGTGGTTGATGTAAATGATCCGGCAAACCCCTTGGAGATAAGCTTCTGGGACAGCCCGGGGTATGCCAGCGATGTGACCACAGCTTTAGCGGTTGACAGTATGAGATATGCCTTTCTGGCCGATGGAGATTCCGGCGTCAGCATGATCTCCGTCCAATCGCCCGCCGACCCGATTGATACGGCCCAGGTTGTCATGCCCGGATTTGCCTGTGATATAATTGCTTTTAGTGGGGAAGATTATATGTATTTATACACGGCCATGGGAAATTATAATTACCAAAGGATTTATGTAGATGCATATAGCGACAGCTTAGATACAAACATGACCAGATATAAATTATGGCCCGGCGGTAGCAGCCCGGCCGGAGATTATAATTATTCTATAAGTTTTTATGGAAGTAACCTTTACCTCTCTAATGGTGATGAGGGCTTAAGAATTTTATATTGGGGTAAGTATTTTACCTCTACCAAGACCAAGGATGTGGCAGTATCGGGGAGCTACAGTTTTATCACCGACAAATATTCGGGCCTGCAGATTGCCGACCTGTCAGATCGGGAAAATATGGGGGGGGTGGGTTTTTATGCCGTGGCCGATTCCATGGAATCGGCAGCTATTTATGGCAATTATGCCTACCTGATGTGCGGCAATGGCGGGATCAAGATAGTCGATGTCACCCAGAAGACATCCCTCACCGAAACAGGGTCCTACGATATTCCCCTTTCTATTTACGGCCTTTTAGTCAGGGACAGCCTGGCCTATGTGGCGGACGTAAATTCGGGCCTCAGGATCTTGAATGTATCCGAGATTGGGAACCCACAGGAGATAAGCTATTGCCGGACAGCGGGAACACCATTCGGGGTTGATATTATCGATAGTATTGTTTTTGTGGCTGACGGTGATAGCGGACTGACCCTGATAAATGTCAGCGACCCGGTAAGTCCAATCGTGATCAGCAACTGGGACAGCCCCGGGTTTGCCTATAAGGTAAAGGTAATAGGGGATCACGCATATTTAGCCGACGAATCCGAGGGCTTAAGGATAATAGACATAACGGACAAAACCTCTCCAGCGGAAATCGGTTTCTATAACACTCCTGGTAATACCTACGGTTTCGATCTGAAAGATAACTTTGTTTATATTGCCGACGGCGGCAATGGGATGCTGGTCGTCAACGTATCGGATAAAGCCAACCCTCTTCTGACCGCCAGCCTCAGTCTGCCAGGAACGGCATACGATATTGCCGTCTCCGGGAATTATGCCTATATAGCTTCGGGGTACAGCGGCCTTAGGATCATCAATATAGCCGATCCTTCCAATCCCAGAGAAACCGGATATTGCAACACCGCCGGCTATGCCCGGGGATTGGCCGTCAGCGGCAGTACAGTCTATGTGGCTGATGGCCACGCTGGGTTGGCGGCCGTCGATATAAGTGACCCGGCATTGCCACGTCAAACCGGCTATTATAACAGCGGGAGCAGTGTCTGGGCGGCGGCCGTTTCCGGAGAGAACATATTTCTTTCGGACGGCAACGATATATTAAGGGTCTTGGAGACCTGGCAATCACCGCTGCCACCGGAAAAAAGATACGAACCCCTGATATCCCAGAATTATCCCAATCCTTTCAAGGCCGGGACTCGTATCAATTATTCCAGTTCGACCAGGGGCCGGGTTACCATTTCGGTATACAATGTTTACGGTCAAAAGGTGATCGAGCTGGTGAACCAGGAAAAAAACGCCGGACAGTATTCAGCTTATTGGGACGGCAGGGACCATCAGGGTCGTCCCATCCCCTGTGGCGTTTATTTCTATCGGGTCAGCACTCCCGATTTTACCCGGACCAAGAAGATGATGATAATCAGGTGATATATGCTTAATCCCGACATCTATAACAGCCCGGATGAGATAGCCTGGTGCCCAGGCTGTTTCAATAACTCCATCCTGAAGGCCCTCAAGCAGGCCCTATCCGACCTGGATATCCCGCCCCATCAGTTGGCCTTCAGTTTGGGCATCGGCCAGGCGGCCAAGCTGCCTCATTATATCAAATGCAACCTGTTCAACGGTCTGCACGGCCGGGCCCTGCCGGTGGCCTAGGGCATTAAATCAATTGACCAAACTGACAATCGAGGGCATCAAGAACCCGGGCTTCTCGTTCATCAACATCCTGCAGCCCTGCATCCCCTTCAACAAGGTCAACACCTTCAAGTGGTACCAGGAAAAGGTTTATAAACTGCCGCCGGAGTACGATCCCTATAACAAGCCGGCGGCCTTGGCCAGGGCCCAGGAGTGGGGGGATAAAATACCGACCGGCATCATCTATAAAAACAAACGGGCTTCTTTGGAGAACCAACTGCCCCAGTTATCCCGGTCTTCCCTGCTGATGCAGGATTACTTGAAAGAAAAAAGGGATTCATTGATCACTGATTTCAAATGAAAGGAGCTCGGGTAGATGGAAAGAATATCGTTCATAAAACATAACGGCCGGGATCTGTTGGTAGTCGATATATCGGGCATCAGGAATGTCAATGAAAGTATAGAGACCATGCAGAATGCCACCAGGCTGATAAAAACTCAGGCTCCAAAATCGGTTCTTCTTTTAACTAATGTCAGTGGCACCCATTACGATACGGCGGGGGCCGATGCCATCAAAACCTATTCCAAAGAGAACACCCCTTTTATCAAAGCCAGCGCGGTGGTGGGGGTGTCCGGCATCAAGCGATTGATCTTCAATACTATAATCAAAATAACCGGCCGGAAGATAATGCCCTTTGATGATGTGGAAGCGGCCAAAGATTGGCTGGCCGGGCAGGAATAATCAATAAACCAGGAGACACTTGATGGATAGGGTGAAATATCTAAACCACCGGGGAAGGGATATCCTGATCCAGGACCTGACCGACTCCAAAAGCATCGAGGAGAACATAGCCGTCTTCGACCAGACCCAGGGCATTATCTTCGCCCAACCTCCAAAATCGGTGCTGCTGCTGACCATCCTGATAAACACTCATTACTCATCTAAAGCGGTGGACCGCCTGAAAAAATTCTCGTTGGAGGTGACCCCCTATATCAAGGCCAGCGCGGCGGTGGGCATCACCGGCATCAAGAAGGTGGTCTACCAAACGCTGTCAAAACTTATCGGGCGAAAGATCCACCTGTTCGACACCGTCGATCAAGCCCTGGATTGGCTGGCGGAACAGGAACAATAAACCAGAAAGATAGGAATAGCTATGACAAGCGAGTTTAAAAATATCGATCCCGAGCAGATCGGCGATAATGTGTTCAAGCTGATAGATAAGGATTGGATGCTGATAACCGCCGGCAAGGCGGATAACTTCAATACCATGACCGCCAGTTGGGGAGGGTTGGGAATTCTGTGGCATAAGCCGGTGGCTTTCTGTTTTGTCCGCCCCAACCGCCATACCTATGGGTTCATGGAGAGGGAACAGTATTACAGCCTTTCCATCTACCCGGAGAAATACCGGAAAGTGTTGGAGCTTTGCGGCACCAAATCCGGCCGGAATATAGACAAGGTGAAGGAGACCGGGCTGACGCCGCTTTCGGGGGTCACCGGAGCGGTATATTTTGAACAGGCCCGGCTGGTGCTGGAATGCCGGAAGATATATTATCATGATATCGATCCCCAAAAATTCCTGGACCCCGAGGTCCATAAAAACTACCCCATCAAGGATTACCACCGTATGTATGTGGGAAATATCCTTAACTGCCTGGTAAAATAAAAGCGGCCATAATACTCAAAATTTTAAGGAGGCAAAAAATGAAAAAACTTATTCTGGTTTCGTTAAGCCTTTCATTGGCTTCGTTCTGCTGGGCCCAAAGCAAACCGCACGGGATATTGAACCTAAATACGGTAAACGTCAAGATAGACGGCCAGGTGGAGGCTGATGAATACCCCACAAACTTTGTGGACTCTAAGACCGGCATCGGCGTCAGCTGGGTGAGCGACGGCAAGTTGTTGTATGTCGCCCTGCAGAGCCCGGCCCAGGGCTGGGTGGCGATAGCTTTCGGCAACAGCAAGATCCGGGGCACCGCCATGTTCATCGGATACCATAAACCAGGCGGGGGCCGGGTGGACGAGCATGAGGGAAGCTGGGTTTCTACCCACAAGCCCATAGACAAGCCTTCCTTGGTGAACTTTGCCACCGGCTCCAATACCAAGGGCACCATCATAGAATTCACCATGCCTTTGACCCTTTCCAACGGGCAGGTGATCGTGCCGGGCCAGCCCATGTCATACGTTCTGGCCTATCACAAGAAGAAGACCTCTTTCAAGGGGCGACCTTCCAAAAAGAGCCATGGAACATTGCTGTTGGGCAAACCGGAGAGGGCGGACGAGATCCCGGCACAGACCAACCAGCCGGCCGACACCATCAATAAAACCGGTGAAAAATAATTTCCAAGGATAATTTAAATGGGGGCATTTCGCACAAAAGCCTGCCTGCTTCTAACAACCGGGGCCAGACATCCATTTGGTATGCTCCATCTGCCGGGCAAAGAAGGAGCGGTTTGAGGAATACAAGATTTAATATTGAGATATTCCTGCTGGCATCATTGTCTTTTATCGGACTTATTATTTTTGCCGGCTGCCAGCATAACCCGGTGTATCCCGATATCGGTTCGGTATACATCTATACCGAACCCGACCAGGCCGAGGTGCTGATGGACGGCCAGATGCTTCGTCTCATAACGCCGGTAAAGATCGATGGAATACCGGTGGGGCTGCATACTTTTACCCTGAGGCATAATAATTTCAAAACAATGACTTTTTCACTGGAGGTCAAACCAGGGCAGACCCGACGGGTATATAAGGATCTTTCTCCCATAACCCTGCAAAAGAAAGACACATTATTCATTTCGGCCGGCGACATGGACCTGACCGACGACGGAGATATATTTTTAACCAACCTCTTGGGAGATAATATCACGGTAGCCCGGGTGTCGGACAATGGCCAGATATCAACGGTTGACCAGATTAATGTGGGTGGACCCCAGCGGCTGATTGCCGCAAATAAATCTGCCAACAGGGCTTTTTTCACCAGGAAGATGCCCGATAGCGAGGAGGAGGAGATCGTAGGCCTGGAGATCTTGTCCCATAAAATAATCCGAACGATATACCTTAACAATATCAAATATTACTCCGCCCTGGCCATTTCCCCGGACGGGAATATCCTAGCAGCGGCCGACAGTTTGAACAAAAGACTGATTTTGATAGACAGCCGGCTTTGCACAGTGATAAAAACCATAAGCACCACCGGCTTCCCGACGGATCTGTCCTTTGACAGGAACAATCCTATGCAGATATATGTCACCCAGAGCGGGGCTAAACGGTTTGACCTGGTAAATCTGGAGACCGGGGTGGTGGTGAACAGCATCGGCACCGGAGAATCCCCCGGGGCCATCTTCTGGGACAAAGAATATACCAGGGTGGGTTTCAGCAATCGCAGGGATCTGACATATACCATAGTGGATATAAACAGCTGGACCAGCGCCACCTCCGGGAACCAACTGGCCGGACAGTTTGTAACCAGCGTCTGTTGGTCCAATGCCGATGATTACATCCTCTGGGCCCTGGATTATACATTGGGAACATTGTATGTCCCCAACTGGCAGCAGACCTCAAAGATATATAACGGTAGTCATTTAGATGGGCCCCATAAACTGGTCAAGCTGATCAGGACGGAAGACGGAAACATATTGCTGATGCTCAATACCGGCCAGCTGGTCACGGTAAAACTGGGTCTGTGACTAAATCATGCTTAATAAACTAATTGGTCTGTCGGTTTCATTGCTACTGGGTCTACTGGCCGGCTGCCAGCATAACCCGGTGTATCCCGATATCGGATCGGTATATATCTATACCAACCCCGACCAGGCCGAGGTGCTGATGGACGGCCAGATGCTTCGTCTCATCACGCCGGTCAAGATAGACGGGCTGCCGGTGGGGCTGCATACCTTCACCCTGAGGCATAACAACTTTAAAACACTAAGCTTTCCCTTGGAGATCAAGCCGGGGCAGACCCGGCGGGTATATAAGGATCTATCTCCCATCACCCTGCAAAGGAAGGACACATTATCCATATCAGCCGGCGATATGGACCTTACCAGCGAGGGAGAGATATTTTTAACCAATCTCTGGGGTGGCAATATCACCGTTGCCCGGATGGATGAAAATGGGCAGCTGTCGGTGGCCGATAATATCTATGCCGGAGCCTCCCAGCGGTTGATCGCTGCAAATAAATCTGCCAACCGGGTCTTTGTCACCAGGCAGAAGCCCGACGGCGAGGAGGAACTTGTGGGGCTGGAGATAATATCCCACAAAGTGATTCGAACGATATACCTTAACAATATCAAATATTACTCCGCCCTGGCCATTTCCCCGGACGGGAATATCCTGGCAGCGGCCGACAGTTTGAACAAAAGACTGATTTTGATAGACAGCCGGCTTTGCACAGTGATAAAAACCATAAGCACCACCGGCTTCCCGACGGATCTGTCCTTTGACAGGAACAATCCTATGCAGATATATGTCACCCAAAGCGTGGCAAACCGGCTTGACCTGATAAACCTGGAATCCGGGGCGGTGGTGAACAGCATCGGCACCGGCAATTCACCCGGGGGGATCTTCTGGAATAATTACGCTACCCAGGTGGGCTTCTGCAACCGTACGGACATTACCTTTACTATTGTCAACATCGACAATTGGACCAAGGCCACTTCGGGTCGGGATATGGTCGGAAAGATCATTGTCGGGGCCTGTTGGACAGCTAACGACATTTACGCTCTGTGGGCACTGGATCACAATGTGGGAACCATATATATGCCCACTTGGCAGCAGACATCAAAGATCTACAACATTGCACCATTGTTTGAAATAGCATTGACCAGCGATAAAAGATACCTGCTGATGCTGAACACTATTCAGCTGGTCTCAGTGGAATTGGGTCTGTGAGCCGTACCCGGACTATCACATGTTAAGCAGATGCGTCACTAGGTTTAAAACGCTGGAATATCAGACTGTTTTGTGATATATTCTTTCCAATGCAGTAGAAGAAACGCTGGTGGATCCCGGCGCTCTCTCCATCAACCAGAATATTTGGGAATATGGCATTACAGATTAAGGCTTATAAAAATAACCTCCGAACCCAATGGGAGGAATTCGTGGCTGCTGCCAATAACGGCACCGTTTTTCACCGGCAGCAGTTTTTAGATTATCATCCCCAGGACAGATTCGACAACCATCACCTGATGCTGTACGATGGTGCGCGGCTGGCCGCCGTGATGCCGGCCCTGATAAAGGACGAACAGGGTAGCCCGACAGTCATATCCTATGGAGGCGCATCATACGGCGGCCTGGTGGTTGCCAGAGGATTGGGAATAGCCGAGATAAACCGGATGGCCGAGGCAGCCACCGAATATTGGTCCCGTCAGGGGGGCAAGCGGATATTGATCACCCAGCCCCCGCTGATCTATATGCAGCAACCCAATCAATACATCGATTTCAGCCTGGCCAAATTGGGCTATACTTACCTGAAGAGGGAGATCACCGCCGTCATTCCATTGGAATTCTCTAGTGAGGAAAGCATCATCAACAGCTTCAGACCTGAGACCAGGACCGCCCTTAGAAAATCATACAAGTCCGGGGTCACCGTCCGGACCAGTGAAAATATCGATGAGTTCTATCAGATGCTGGAGAGGAATCTGAGCGCCCGGCATAATGTCAAACCCACCCACACCCTGGCCGAGTTGAAAAAACTGAAAAAACTGCTGCCGGAGAACATCCTGCAATTCACCTCCTATCTGGGGAAATCCCCGGTGGCTGGAATGACGGTCTTCATCTGCAATCCCAAGGTCATTTTGGCCTTCTACATCAGCCACGATCAGGATTATCAGGAGCACCGTCCGGTGAACTCGGTATATCACCAGGTGATAAAATGGGGATGGGAGAACGGCTTCAAACACCTGGACCTGGGCACCTTCACCCTGAATATGCAGCCCAACTGGGGCCTGGGCCGGTTCAAGGAGGGTTTCGGAGCCCGGGGATATTTGCGGGAAACTTTTGAACTGAAATTTTAGCGATCCAGCATGCGGATACTTCATATCGCGCCATACAACACCGCCGGGGTTCCCGTAACCTTCGTCAAGGCCGAAAGAGAGCTGGGACATCACAGCCGTCTGCTTACCCTGCACCACGACGGACGGGGATACCAGGAGGATATTTGCCTGAAACTGCCGCTTTGGCAGCCGGAAATTGTTGCCAAACTAAAAAAGATATGTTATCCTAAACCCAGACTTTTGCAGGATACCGGCCTGGCCCAGCCCCGTCAGATTCCGCCAGTCTGGAAGCCGGCCAATCAATTGGCCGGCCTTCTATTAAATATCCGGGATCGGATGACCCGACCGGTGATAGAGGGATATATAAAAAAATATCAGTTGGACTCATTCGATGTCTATCAGCTGGACGGAGGACACGGGTTTTTAAAGAACGATGATTTCATCCCTAAATGGCATCAGGCTGGAAAAAAAGTGATCTGCTGTTACCTGGGGAGCGATCTCCGGCGAAGAGGCGTCATGCCGGGCATAGATAAGATATCCGATCTCAACCTGACCCTGGAGTGGGACCACCTGAAGCTCCATCCGAATATCAGGCATGTATATTTCCCGTTCGATTTTTCCGGCTTCAGTATCGTCGAACCGGTCCGGCGGGAAAAAATAAGGATAGGTCATTCCCCCACCAACCGGGCGGCCAAGGGCTCGGAGCGGATCATCGACGCCGTAAATAAACTATCGCAAAAATATCCCGTGGAGTTGGCGCTGATCGAGAACCTGCCATATCCCCGGGCCCTGGAGTTGAAGGCCACCTGCGATATCGGCATAGACCAGCTGGGGAAACTGGGATATGGCATCAGCGCTTTGGAGTGGCTGGCCATGGGGATCCCGGCGGCCAGCAGCATCGCTTCCGAGATGGAATCGGACGGCATTAGCCATCCCATTGTTCCGGTAAATGAACAGAATATCGAGGAAAGATTGGAGCCGCTAATCAACAGCCGGGAACTTCGTATAAAACTGGGGCGGGAGGGCCGCCAATGGCTGGAGCAGAATCACGACGCTCAAAAAATCGTCAAACAGATCCACCAATCAGCAGGTTTGAATTGAGAAAAATATTCATTACATCATTATTGCTGGTCATAACAGCTATAAGCCCGCTGTTGGGGCAGTCAAACATTACCGTGATCGACGCCAGGGGCAGAACCACGGTGGTCGGCGCCTTGCTGTTCGACCGGGAGGAGTACCTGTCCCTGGCCGATTTGACCGGGCCCTGGTCCGGGCAGGTCACTTGGTCGGATATCGAGGGCCGGGTCGAGGTCAAACTGCCGGGGCACTCCTTAAGGCTTTCGGCGGAGAACACCTTCTTTTTGATGGACGGCAAATCCTACAATCTCTACCACCCGGTAAGGCTGTATGATTCCGGGCTGTGGGTGCCCCTGGAGATGTTCACCCGCTTTCTGATCCCCATCTGGGGCAAGGGGGTGGGCTGGGATCCCCAGGGCCGTAAATTGAGTCTGGGCATGCTGGATCCCCGGGAGGTCAGCATCCCCCAAGCCAGGCCGCGGCTGCCTCAGAAAGCCCGGGCGATCGAGAAAGTGGTGATCGACGCCGGGCACGGCGGAAAGGACCCCGGGGCGGTGGGCCCCAGCCGCCTGCTGGAGAAGGATATCAACCTGGATATAGCATTCCGGCTGAAGACCATCCTGGAGGACAGGTACGGGGTCAAGGTGGTGATGACCCGGGATGACGATGTCTTCATTCCTTTGGGCGACCGCACCACCATTGCCAACCGGGAGGCGGCCGACATCTTCATCAGCATCCATTGCAATGCCGCTCCCAAGAAGAAACGGAACCGAAGCACCACCCGGGGGGTGGAGACCTATTTCCTGTCGCTGGCCAAGACCGACGACGCCCGGGCCACCGCCGCCATGGAAAACTCCGCCATCCAGTTCGAACAGCCGGACAAGAAGACCGCTAATTTCGACGACATCCAACTGATACTGTGGGACGTGATGCAGAACGAATTTCTCAAAGAATCCAGCGACCTGGCGGAGTGGATCCAGGAGGCGCTATCGGCCGGGCTTTCGATCCCCAACCGGGGGGTCAACCAGGCGGGGTTCTATGTGCTCAACGGAGCCTATATGCCGTCGGTGCTGGTGGAGGCGGCTTTTATTTCCCATCCCGAGGAGGAGAGGCTGCTGAAGAAGACCACTTTCAGGCAGAACATCGCCGAGGGGATAGCCCGGGGCTTAAGGGAATTCGCCAAACGATACAAATGCAAGTTCGGCAGGATAGAACCAAAATAATATGCAGATGACAACTCATTCACCCATAGGCATATTCGACTCCGGGTTCGGCGGGCTGACCATCTTCCGCAAGATCCGGGAGCTGATGCCGCAGTACGACTACATCTACCTGGGCGACAATGCCCGGACGCCATACGGCAACCGGTCGTTCGAGACGGTGCTCAAATTCACCGCCGAGGGGGTGCAATACCTGTTCTCCCAGGGCTGTCCGCTGATCATCATCGCCTGCAATACCGCCAGCGCCAAAGCCCTGCGCAGCATTCAGCAGCAGTACCTGCCCAAGACCTACCCCGAACGGAGGGTGCTGGGGGTCATCCGGCCCACGGTGGAATCCATTCAAAGCAAAACAAAGAGCAACAAGGTGGCGTTATGGGGAACGGCCGGGACGGTCAACTCCCGGAGCTTCGTGCTGGAGATGGCCAAACACGCCCCCTTGGTGGAGCTGGTCCAGCAGGCCTGCCCCCTGCTGGTGCCGCTGGTGGAGGCCGGGGAACTGGAGGGCGAAGGGTTGGAATATTTCATAAAAAAATACTGGCAGCAAACCGAGATCCAAAGCCCAAAAATCGATACGCTGTTATTGGCCTGCACCCATTATCCGCTACTCAAGAAGAAGATCCAAAAGATCATACCCCGGAACATCAACATCCTTTCCCAGGATGAGCTGGTGGCGCCCAGCCTGGCCGAGTATCTCCAGCGCCATCCGGAGATGGAATTGCTTGTCACCACCGGAGGCGGCTGCCGGTACCTGACCACCGACCAGTGCGGCCATTTTGACAACCTGGCCAGGATCTTCATGGGCCAGGATATCTCCTCCGAGAAGATAGAACTTAAAGAAGTGAAACTGCTGGATAACCCCCGGCATATTTTAATGAACGACGAAAATGAAAGCGCTCCGGGATGAATATTTTCCAAAGAAATAAAAACCAGGAAACGGCCGCCATGGCAAAAGCCGCCCATGTCTACGAAAACCGGCTTTCGGAGAACGATCTGAACACCTATCTCACCAAGATCAGCCAGTTCACCGATCTGCTCCCGGCCATCATGGAGGGCATCAAGCAGCTTTCGGCGGCCGACAATATCCACCTGACGGTCATCCAGGAATTTCAGGATAAACTGGCCGAGATATTCCGCGGACAGGAGGAGATCACCGGGTATTCCGCCATGGTGCTGGATACCAGCCAGGATTACAACCAGCTGATCCTGGAGACCGAGCAGGTCCTCCAATCGCTGATAACCTCCTTCGACCAATCGCTGGAACTTAATCGCCAACTGACCGGGGGCTTAGAGAGCCTTTCGGAGATATCCGAACAACTGCAGGATCTGGTGGCGGTGATGACCGAGATGTCCCTGGCCATCAGCCAGGTCTCCCGGAACGCCGAGATCAAGGCCTTTCATGCCGGCAATGTAGGGCGGGGTTTCGGGGTGATCGCCGAGAACATGAACCTGCTATCCGAGGAGCTGAGGAAAGCCGCGGGAAAAGCTCCCGGGCTGAATTCCTCCCTTAAGGAGAAGATCGCCCGGGCCGCCCAGGGTTTGAGCCGGGCCAAGGAGCTGGCGGCCAGCCTGAAGGATAGCTCGACATCCATGGAGGCCGAACTGGCGGATATCTACCAGGCCAACCAGCTGATAGTGCAGGGTTTTCAGGAGATGCGCCGGCATTCCGACAGCCAGGAGGAGATAAGGGACCGGCTGCTGGCCGGCATAGCCGATATCAGCGAGATCACGGCCAATCTGGGCATAAACCAGGAGGTGGTGGCCTCGGTGCTGACCACCGAGATGGCCAGCGTGGGGCAGATAGAATTCGTCCGCGAGCAGCTGGAGATGGCCCGGGCAATATGGCAGAAGCGGCCCGCCCCTTCCATCCTGCGGGAGATAGTCATAAAATTGAAACATCTCCAGTCGGCCCTGGGATCTTCCGTCAGCCACTGGCACGGCCTGCAGGAATCGGTCATCGGATTGAAGACCACCGCATTGCAGGAGGAGAACATCTCCACCCAGGTATGGGCCGAAATGGAACGACTGTTCGGCGGCATCGACGGGCTGGGCAACGAAGTGCAGCAGATAGGGCTCAAGCTGGAATCGGTTACCAGCCGGGCCGACGGCATACAGAAAAATTTGAAAACCTCGACCGAAAACCTGGGATTGCTCCGCAGCCTGCTGGATGAATTCAAGACCATCAGCGCCGGCATCTCCCGGGACCTGGCCGAACTCCAGGAGACCGGCCAGGGGATCCGCTCATTCTCAGAGCAGGTCAAACTGCTGGCCTTCTATTCGGCGGTGGAGGTGGCCGATATGGGGCAATGGACCAAGGAACTGGAGCCCATAGTCACCCAGACCAGAGGCCTGGCCCTGCAGGCCGAAAGCGACTCGATCAAGATGACGCCGATGCTGACGGAACTGCAGAAACAGTTCCTGAACACCGTGTCGGTGCTGGACCGGAATATAGAAATGGTCAATCTCAATTTGACCGATATCTCACAGGCCGATATCTCCCTGAACAAGGTGCTGGAGGAGACCGAAAGACTGTCCGCTATCGGGAGCAGCGCCAAGATCGGGATAGACGCCCAGGCGGCCGACCGCAATGGCCTGGTGGAGGTGTATTCCCATTACGCCAATTCCTTCCGGGCGGTCAGCAGCAACATGGAGATGATCCAGCGGCTGTTCAAACAGGCCCATGAATCGCTGTTGGGCTTCGGGCAGATTGCCGGACAGCTTTTCGGCCAGATAGACGACCGGATCATAAAAGAGGATTTTGGCGGAATATTAAAATTAACCCTGCCCTCAGAGCCCCTGACCCTGGACCCGGCCATGAGGACCGACGCCACATCCAACGAAGTGGTGGCCCAGATTTTCGAGGGCCTGGTGCAGTTCGATGCCGGGGTCAATGTGGTGCCGGCGATAGCCACCCACTGGAGCATATCCAGCGACGGCCTGGAATGGACCTTCAATATCAAGAAGGGGGTCAAGTTCCATAACGGCAGGGAGCTGACCTCCGACGATGTGAAATACACCCTGGAGAGGCTTTTGAACCCGGCCCTGAATTCTCCCAACGCTTATTTTGTGGATATGATAGAGGGGGCGGCCGATTTCCGGGCCAGCCGGGCCAATTCCGTCTCCGGGATCAAGCTGATCGATGCCTACACCCTGGTTATCCGGCTGGAATCGGCCTATATGCCGTTCCTGGCAAACCTGGCCTCCTCGGTAACGGCCATTGTTCCCAAGGAGGAAGTATCAAAGGCCGGGGGAAATTTAAGCAAGAATCCCATCGGAACCGGGCCCTTTAAGTTTAAGGAATGGATTTCCGGCAGTAAAATTGAGCTGGATCGGTTTAACGACTATTACGAACAGAAGGTCTCCCTGAAGGGGATAATTTACCATACCGACATTCCTGAAGATAAGCGGAGCGAAAAACTGGAGCGTCGGGAGATAGATCAGCTTGAGGTCAGGGGCAAGGAGAGGGAGGAGGTCTGCGCCCAGGGGAATTGCCTGGTGGAAAAGCTTCCGGCCCTGAATATCCAGTATGTATGCATAAACGTCAGCATGTCCACGCCCTTTGTGGATAAACGGGTCAGGCAGGCCCTTAACTATGCCATAGACAAGAACAACCTGATCGACGCCAGCAGCCTGCGGGCCGAAGCCACGGTGGCCAGGGGGGTTTTCCCGCCGGGCCTGGCGGCCTACAACCCCAACCTGGAAGGATACGCCTATAATCCGGAAACGGCCAAAGCCCTGCTGGCCCAGGCCGGCTATCCCGGCGGCCTGCCGGGCGAGTACCTGATGGATATCCGGGACAACCGGGAGCAGATGGAGAGGGCCGAGATAATAATCAACCAGTGCCGTAAGGCGGGCATCATGCTGAAGGCCAATCCCCTGCCCTGGAAGGAACTGTTAGAGAGATCCTACGAAGGGCAGTCCATTCTTTCGGTCCGGGGCTGGTCCTCCGATAACGGCGATCCCGATAACTTCCTCTATCCGCTGTTCCACTCCAAGAACTGGGGCCGGCCAGGAAATACCTCGTTCTATAAATCGCTAAAAGTCGATGAGATGCTGATCCGGGCCCTGGCGGTGAGGAATCCGGTGGAGCGCCTTAATTTCTACCGGGAGATAGAGCAACTGGTGGTGGAGGATGCCCCCTGGATATTCCTCTATCATTCCATGAAATACACGGCCACCAATCCCTACGTCCACGGCCATCGGATCCGCCCCATGGGGGCGGCCCGGCTGAAGGACTGCTGGATGGAGGCGGAATGAAAATATAGATGGCGATCCCCAGTGACATCACCGTATCCTCACAGCAGAAGTCGGTCCGGCTGGACCGGTATCTTATCTGCCAGGGCTTGAATATCTCCCGCAACCGGATACAGGGCCTGATCCAATCCGGGAACATCACCGTCAACGGCCAGCCGTCGGTCCCCTCCTATCTGGTCCGGCCCGGCGATCAGGTCCATATTCGGCAGGAGGCCGGGCCCTTAAAAAGAGGCCGGCCCCAGGCAGAGGACATTCCGATAGAGGTGGTTTTTGAGGACCGGGACCTGATGGTGGTCAACAAGCCGGCCGGGATGGTGGTGCATCCGGCGGCCGGCAATTACAGCGGGACATTGGTCAACGCCCTGCTCCATCACTCCGATCAACTTTCGGATGCCGGAGACGGCCAGCGGCCCGGCATACTGCACCGGTTAGACAAGGATACATCCGGGCTGTTATTGGTGGCCAAGTCCGACCAGGCCCACGCCGCCCTGGCCCGGCAGATGGGGGCCCGCAAGATCACCCGGCGCTACCAGGCGCTGGCCTGGGGCCTGATGGAGGAATCCCAGGGGACCATCAACGCTCCCATCGGCCGCTCTGCCTTCGACCGCAAAAAAATGGATGTCTCGGCCATCCGGGGACGCCAGGCCGTTACCCATTACCAGGTGCTGGGCGAATATAAGATAGCCAGCCATCTGGAACTGAGATTGGAGACCGGGCGAACCCATCAGATAAGGGTGCATCTCAAACATCTGGGGCATCCCATAGTGGGGGATGTTACTTACGGCGGCACCGGAAAACAGGTGATCACAACTTTTGCCCGGCGCGATTCCAAATCGGCCGAGAATATCCTGGCCTCCATCGGCCGCCAGGCCCTGCATGCCGCGGTTCTGGGGTTCATCCATCCCGTTACCGGAAAATACCTGGAGTTTTCGGCTCCGCTTCCGGACGACATCCAGGGGCTGATCAAAACCCTGAAAGCCCTTTAACCCTTGACAAGTATGCTAATAAATTGGTATATTTCAAGTTAATATATTTGACAAAATAACTGGTTAGGAGGAATATCATGAGGTTTATCAAAACACTGACATTATCGGTTTTGATGTCGGCATTATTCATCAGTACCGGGCAGGCCTATAACCCGCCGGCATTCGACGGCGGCTGCGGGACATTCAAGGTCTCATCGGCCCGAACCCTGGGTAGGGGGATGCTGGGGGTGGGCTTTTTGGAGTCGGACCTCTCCGCCCAGGATCTGTTCAAAGGCGAGCCTTTTTTCCAGGGAGATACCAGCGGGATAGAGCCGGACAAGCAGTACCGGGCAACCTCGCGGTTGTCTATAACCTACGCCCCACTTGACTATTTCGAGTTCTCCATCGCCCCCCGGATGTATGTGGTTTACGACCGGCATGCCAACATGTCTACCAAGGCCGGCCGGGATAGGTACGATGGCGACGATTACGACCTGGCCCACTTTTGGCTGAGGGATCTGCTGATAAAGACCAAGGCTTCGTACCCCTCTCCGGTCTATGGCAAGGCCAGGTTCTCCTATGCAGTGGGTTTGGAGCCGTTCGTCTCCATCGGCTTTCCGATAACCACCGCCTATGTCTATTCGGATTCGATGTACGATCCGGCGGATAGGCCTTTGATAACCCATGGCTTTACCGAGATGGTGGCCTACAGCACCGATATCGGAGCCAAGTTTTTGGGCACCCTTACTTTGGGCCCGGCCTCGCTGCACGGCAACCTGGGATACCTAAAAGCCGGGAGCGCCAAGCCGTCATATATAATCGATGAGTCCCAGTGGGTCCCGGCCAGGGATACCCTGGCCATGGACTCGGTGAACCGCCGAAATTATGTGGATTCGATGCTGGCGGTCGATCCGGCCAGCTGGATCCATCCCGCGGTGGCCGGCACCCCGGTCAGGGAAGATAAGCTGCTATGGGGCGCCGCTTTCGAAATTGACGCCGGGCCCTATGTCACTTTCGTTCTGGAGGCCAACGGGGAAAAGGCCAAAAGCAGTAAATCATTCTTTAGCGGCAGTCCGGCCAAGGTCACCCCCGGCATCCGGTTCAAAACGCCGGGCGGCTTTACCATCGACGGCGGCTGCGAGTTCAAAATGGGCAGCCACTCCTCGGCTCCGGAGTGGAACGCCCTGTTCGGCTTCTCGGTCTCCTCGCAGACCCTGGCCAAGGCCAAGCCGGTGCCCCAGGGGGTTATCTCCGGCCGGGTGCTGATCGCCAACACCGATTCCATTCTGCTGGCCACCATCACCATACCGGGCTATCTGGTGGATTCCACCAACCAGCCCAAGCCGATCCTGCAAAAGATTGACGGCAGTTTCTCCATTACCGTTCCCCCGGGAACCTACCGGATGAGGGTGTCGGCCGGCGACTCCTTCCTGTGGCAGGAGCGCCCGGCAATCGTGGCCGACGGCCAGACCGTGATGCTGGACTTCCCCATCAAGCGCAAAGAATTCCCCAAGGGGACCATCACCGGAAAAGTGGTGGACAAGAAGACCGGCAATCCCATGGGCGCCACCTTGTATTTCTACGGGCCGGATAGGAAGGCCATGGACAACCCGGCCACCAGCGATCTGCTGACCGGCATCTACAGCATCCAGCTGCCGCCCAACATCTATAACATCCAGGCCCATTCCGAGGGCTACAACATCGAGACCGCCCCGGCCCCGGTAAACGACAAGCAGACCTTCATCCAGAATTTCGAGATGCGGATGATTCCCAAGAAGGGCGAGAAGGTGGTGCTGGCCGGGATCAAGTTCCGCTCCGGCAAGGCCGATGTCATGGCCAAGTCCTATCCCATCCTGGACGAGGCGGCCAAGATGCTGAAAGAGAATCCCACCATCAAGGTGGAGATCGGCGGGCATACCGACAGCCGGGGCAGCAGAAGCAGGAACCAGACGCTGTCCGAGGCCCGGGCCACATCGGTGCGCAACTACCTGATAAACGCTCACCATATAACCGGCGACCGGCTGACGGTGGTGGGCTACGGCGAGGAGATGCCGATGGAGACCAATAAGACGACCAGGGGCCGGGCGGCCAACCGGCGGATAGAATTCATAGTGATGAGCCAGAAGTAAAGGCTGTCATCATAAGCAGGGCGAAGGATGGAAACATCCTTCGCCTTTTTGTTATAGCGGTTGCCGGGCGGTTGGATATTTTTGTTGATTTTTTCGGTCGTTTGGGGGTATGATTAGGAATAGGAAGTATTATTAAATTCAACCGGATAGAAGAGTTTATGTCCAAACTAAAAACCGCCTTGCAAAAGTTAGTGGCCCAGGCCAAAACCCGGGACATTTATAATTTGTCGGAAATGCAGGTACAATCCGGCTATGTGGTAAAAGTATTAGAAATGCTGGATTGGAATGACGGGGGCATGGCACAGGGCGACAGGCAGGATGTAGCCACCGGCAAGGTGCCCGATATTCTTTTAAAGGATGCTAATAAATGGACCCTGTTGGTAGTGGAATGCAAGGATGCAGGAGGTGCAAAAAAGCTTGACGGATACTATGGTTCCGGAAAGAATAAAAAATCTTTCGAACAGCAGTTGATAAATTACTGCAAAGCCGAAGGCGTTTATTGGGGGGTCTTGACCAACTTTATCGAATGGCGGCTTTATACCGTCAAGCACGGGCAGATATATCAAAATAAAAAATACGCTTTCCATGATCTTTTATGGCCCGGGGTCGACAAGAAAGATTACATTGACCTTCTTTCCAAGGAGGGACTTGCTTTTTTAAGCACCTTCAAACGTCATCCTTTCTGTAAAGCGCAGGGCCTAATTACCCAGGATAAAATTTACTACCCCGAAGAAAAAAACATAAGGGATGATTTCTTTTTAATGCTAAAGGGCTGGCGTGAATCCCTGCGCTCCGAATTATGGGCCAAAAACAACCAGCTATTGCCGGATAAGGAAAAGATTGACCTGTATGCCCAGAAGATACTGGACCGGATGATCTTCATAGATGTCTGCCACGATAAAAGGATCATCGGCCCCAACGCCCATGATTCCATTCTTTATACCAAAAAGCAGGTTTATGATGAGTTAAAAAAGTGGTTCGTAACCATGGACGACCGGTTCAATACCGACCTGTTTGAAAGCGATAAATATATAAATGGTTTTGAAATAAGCAACGAGGTCCTGGCGCCCATAGTTTCCGAACTGGCCTCGGTGGATTTCTCGCGACTGCCGGTGAACATCATCGGCGATGTTTACGAGGATTATTTGGGCGAGATGCTTAGAGGCGGCAAGAAGCAGGGGATCAAGGTGCGAGAGGACAAGGCCCGGTTCAAGCGCAAGAGCCAGGGCATCTATTACACACCGGAATATATCGTGGACTACATTGTTACCAATACAGTTGGCGAAATATTGACCTCACCCCGGCCCTCTCCTAATAAATTAGGAGAGGGAGGCCTGACCTTTGACGACATCAAGAAAATAAAAGTGCTTGATCCGGCCTGCGGCTCCGGCTCGTTTTTGATCAATGCCTTCGACAAATTCCACGCTGCCTATAAAAAGGCCGCTCCGGATAAAAAGGATTTTGACATAAAGCGGACCATTTTACAGCACAACCTCTACGGGGTGGATCTGGACCAGCGGGCGGTGGAGATATGCAAGCTCAATTTGATGTTAAAGGCTTTGGATAAGCATAAGTGGGACGAACTTAAAGGGCGAAAACTATTACCCAGCTTGCATCTTAATATACGGCATGGCAATTCTCTGATATCCGGCAAATCGTTGACGGACCAGGAACAATTGAATATGTTCAATGTTTACGAAGCGGACAAGGATGTCTTGAATATTTTAAAACTGCACAAACAGTTTTATAAAACCAGCGATGATGATAAAAAACACTTACTTTGGGAGGCTATTAAAAAAGGCGAAGAAATTTTAAACCGCAGATTGAACGGCAACCTGGCTGATTATTTCAGCAAGCCGGATGAACAGCATCCGTTAAATTTTGAAGTGGCCTTTCCTGAGGTATTTTCCCAGGGCGGTTTTGATGCTGTGATCGGGAACCCGCCGTATGGGGCGGAATTAAAAGATGATTTTAAAAACTTTGTCTTAAAAAAATACGAACATATTGGGGGTAACACAAATACGGGTAATATATTTATTGAAAAGGGCGTGTCATTATTAAGTGATGATGGAAAACTCGGTCTTATTGTGCCGAAATCCATTTGCTATAGCGATGCTTGGTTAAGCATGCGAAATTATCTGGTGTCTAATTTATCTGCTTTGATTGATGTCAGCAAGGCTTTTGACGAAGTTTTATTGGAACAGGTGATTTTGATTTATAACAAAAGCATCTTGTCAAACAAGGTGTTTACGGCAAAAACAATAAATGGCGATTTTGTCAATAACGCATTGGTTGAAAAAAAGGTATACATAAATTTCGACTGTTATTTAACAGGCTTAACTAATCAGGAAATAAATATTGGCGTAAAAATAAAAAATATTGGTGAAACCTTTAATAAATTTTGCAGTATTAAACGAGGGCAAGATATTCAAAGTAAAATTGTAAATGAAAAGTGGGACATTCCGATTTATCGTTGTAAATCTATAGGGCGCTATGTACTTAAAGAAGCCGTGGAGGGTTTGACAAAAGGAGTCTACGACAAACTAACCGAGCAAATATCTTATATGAGTGTGCCTAAAATTATAATTCAGAACATCATCGCACATGTGACAAAACCCAAGGAGCATATTATAATTATGGCTACGCTTGATAAAAAAGGCATCATATCTTTAGGTAGTGTAGGAAATATCTACGTAACAACTAAAACCATACCGGAATATTTAATAGGTCTTTTAAATTCCAAACTTATTTCCTGGTATGCTTATCGCTTTATATATGGTAATGCAATAAGAACGATGCGGTTTGATAATTATCACTTGAACAGGCTGCCTTTAAGAAATATTGATCTCAAAAATACAAATGACAAAGCCATGCACGACCAGCTTGTAAGTCTTGTTAAAGAAATGTTGGCCTTAAATAAATCCCCGGAATTGCGGGAAAATAACCACATAAAAATTGCCGCAGTGGACCATGAGATAGACCAGTTGGTTTATAGATTATACGGGCTGAGCGAGGCAGAGATAAAGGTAGTGGAGGGTAATAACTAAATATGCGTTTTTTGACTACAAAACAGATTGCCGGCGAAATAGAAGGGATAATACGTTCTGCGAATGAATTTATAATTCTCATTTCGCCATTTTTAAATATTTCTGATATGTATATTGAGCGTCTTGCTGAAGCCACTAACAAGAAAATAAAAATAGATGTTGTTTTTGGAAACAAAGACATGAGGAAGTTTGAGCAGGTTAAATTATCGAATATTAAAAAGCTCAATATTTATTATTTAAAAATGCTTCATGCTAAATGTTATATAAATGAAAACGATGCGGTGATAACATCAATGAATTTGTATGAATATTCTGAAATGAATCGGGAAATGGGAATACATGTCTCAAAAGACGAAAACGTAGAAATTTATAACGAAATACATAATGAGGCAATTTCGATAATAAAAAACGCCGACAATTATTACATTAATGAACAGATTAACGAAAACAGGGGGCAATATGTCGGCGAGTCAACGGGTACATGCATAAGATGCGGAGTACGGGTTAGTTTGGATGACAAGCGGCCCTTATGTACCCTGTGTTATAAAACATGGGCCAATTTCAGTGATGTGGATTATAAAGAAAATTATTGTCATATATGCGGAAAAGAGCATAATTCGTCAATGAGAAAGCCACTGTGCCGTGGTTGCTTTCATAAACGTGGTATGGGGGTGTTAAATTAAACAATTATATTTTTACCCGGCGTGTGGGTGCTGATAGACGAGTTAAGGAAATTGATCAATTGGTTTATAAATTATACGGAT
>JAHJLF010000034.1 GCA_018821925.1 Candidatus Edwardsbacteria bacterium | reverse complement strand
TTCAATATTTTCAAAAGTCATCTGGCTTGTTTTAATCAATTTAATCTTGTCACTCAGCCCGTCATGTAAATTTGCTACAGTATAAAGCTTTTCTTCTGCCTTGCTATAGTCTTGATCTCTAATAATTACAAATGTTTTCACGTCAAAATTTGGAATGGAGGTAAATAAATTACGATATCTTACATTTATGGCTTTATCGGCAGTGTCAATAGTATATGCTACTTCAAAAGCTGCAATGATTTTTTTGCCTTTAAGCCAAAGTAAATCTATTTCTTTAATTATGTCAAAGGTCTTGCTATCTAAACCAAAATCAAGCGGGGACATCATTTGATGGCTTATTTCACGAAAATTTGGTACTTTCCTTTGCTCTGTTTCACCGATATGGACGTTATAGCCTAATCTCAAGGCATATTTCGACAGCAACGAAATAAGTTCATTATGGTCTAACTTAGACGCTATTACATCTTCACCAAATATTGAGGTTTGTAAAATAGGTGCTTTAAATTCGACTACCGAACTTGTAGGCAAATCCGATTTTAATCTATATCCTTTTCTTTTGTCACCCTTTTTTACCGATACTTGCTCGCAAAACCTTGAAAGGACTTTATTGATCGCTTGAATACCGGGTCTATGACTATTAACAAGGTTTGTATAGATATTTACCAATATTTCATCTAAACTTACAACTTTTTTCTCTCTTAAAAAGCTGGCAATAAGGCCTTCCGTTAAAAGTTCCGCAGGTATGGCATCCATTGGCTTTAACGATTGGGTTTCCTTATCAACCATTTCCTTTTTATACCATTTTTTGTCCTTATGATAGACAAAATGCCCGTTCAAGAAGGTTCTCAAATCAAAATTGGCCAATCTATGGAGCAACCCCTTCTCATTTAAATAAGGGATCATTCCCGTCATTAAAAGGCTTTCGTCTGCACCGCCGTGAAATTCTATTAATTCCTCAACTTTATTTCTAAAATCCTTTTCTTCATCTGGCGTAAGTGTATCTTTTATCTTATCAATTTCCGGCAATGTTTCCTGCCTTTGAAAGCTAAGAACAAAGTCGCCTAACATAGAGCCAGGTGCCCGTAAATGTAATGTTGCAGTATAGTGCTCAATAGGCGGTTGGTAAATCATTCCTCTTGTTTTATCAAAAGCGGCATCAGGCAATTTAAAACCTGCCCTGACCGCTGCCCTCTGCAAGCTCATCCACACGCCAACTTCCCTATTATGAAATGTCATTACCATCCAACCATTGGGTTTTAATACTCTATGGCACTCCTTAAATACTTTATACAGCATGTTTTCATAATGGTCAGCCGATTTTTGTGTTTCAAAACCAGAATGTCGTGTTTGTATGGCTTCATCGGTATTGTCAATTATACCTTTTAATTCTAGTTCATCTTTAAGCCATACAGCCCAGAAATCACACAATTCAGCATATTGTACGTTGCCACCAAAAGGCGGATCGGTAATAACAATATCAACTGATTTTTCAGTTAAAGGTAATTTATGCGACGATTGTGTTAACAATAAGCAGGTTTTATCTTTTATGAGGTCTTTATATGCTTTTGCATAAGCTGTATAATCTCCGATTGCCTCATGTGAAGCTTTTTTGCCTCTTAATACAGTATTGTTCCCACCCTTGTACCTTTGTTCAAACATGCCCCAAACGTTCATTTCATAAGAAATATTAGGCAACCAATACGCATGGTGCTGCCAACCATGCCCGGTATCGCTCGTTAAAATAGATGTCCACGATAATGCAGCACTAAAAGCAAAAGTTAATATTTCCTTTGTGTTTTCATCTAAATCTGCTTTACCTATAGCTTGCTTTAACCTGGCATTAGCCAGTAAATTTCTTTTTGTAAATAACTTATAAAAATGGGTGAGGCCTTTTTTAAATAAAGAATGATCCTTCTCCAAGTCCCCATCAGGAAACTTATCTTTCGGATATTTCAGTTTTTCTTTTTTGACAATATCCTCAAATGATTTTTCTATTTTCTTATATAGCTTTTTATCATTGTCATCGGCAGGTTTTTCGCCGGATTTTCCACATTCGCAGTTATATTTTACAGCAATAAGCTGGTCGTCAAGTTTATCGCATTCCGAAGGGATAACCATTCCTTTGCATTTTATGTTGGTGCAAATATAGCGGCCAGCACTTTTCTTTTTGGCTTCTGCTAATACTACCGGCTTACCACAACCATTACATTTATAAACATTGCTCCATTCGTACCATCCTGTTATCGCCTTCTTATTCCCGCATTTGGGGCATTCAGTGTAATAAAGTCCCAATATTTTATCTTTTACCTTCTTTTCGATTTGCTTAAATCCATCTTCAAGAGCTTCTAAATCAACAGGCATTACTTCCATTTTGGTTATAAAAGTAGCCATAGGATTCAAATCAACCCCAATGACTTTACGCCGTAATTTTAATCCCTCAACTACCGTAACACCACCGCCGCAGAACGGATCACGTATTATATCGCCAGGGTTTGTGTAATGCTTAATAAGATATGAGAACACATTATGCGGCCTGCGGGCAAAATAACGGTGCATAGTATAAATTGGCGTATGGCTCTCTGCCAGCACCGGCGCTTGTATTGGCTTTACAATGTCCTCTTTTGGACCTTCGGCCTTTTGGTATTTGGCGATTTCTTCGGCAATACTAAGTTCTTTATCAAGATTTAATTTTTCCATACCGCTCCATAATACTCTATTTGCATTACTATACATAAAAAATAGAATTTATTCAAGAACTATTTAACCTATTTAAAAGGGCGATTCGTAAGAATCGCCCCAGTAAATATTTGCTTTGTTATTCCTTGCTTCCCGCCGCTTCCTTGATCAGGTTGCTGGCGATAACCCCCCGCTGGATCTGGTTGGTGCCCTCGTAGATCTGGGTGATCTTGGCGTCGCGCATCATCTTCTCCACCGGGTATTCCTTCATGTAACCGTAGCCGCCCAGCACCTGCACGGCATCGGTGGTTACCTCCATGGCCACATCGGAGGCGAAACACTTGCACATGGCGCTTTCCTTGGCGAATTTCTTCTCGCCGGAATCTATGGTCCTGGCGGTGGCGTAGACCAACGCCCGGGCGGCCTCCAGCTTCATGGCCATGTCGGCCAGCATGAACTGCACCCCCTGAAAGGCCGAGATCGGTTTGCCGAACTGCACCCTCTCCCGGGAGTATTTTACCGCTTCGTCCAGGGCACCCTGGGCTATCCCCAGGGCCTGGGCGGCCACCCCGGGCCGGGTCCGGTCCAAAGTCCCCATGGCCACCAGAAAGCCCATGCCCTCCTTGCCCAGTATCTGATCCTTGTGCACCCGGCAGTTGTCGAACACCAACTCGCTGGTTATCGAGGCCCGGATGCCCATCTTGTTCTCTTTCTTGCCGAAGGAGAAGCCGGGGGTGCCCTTCTCCACGATGAAGGCGGTGGCGCCGCGGCTGCCCTTGGTGCGGTCGGTCAGGGCCACCACCGTATAGACCTCGGCCTCGCCACCGTTGGTGATCCACTGCTTGGTGCCATTGAGGACGTAGTGATCGCCGTCCTTGACCGCGGTGGTCTGAATGCCTCCGGCGTCCGAGCCGGCGTTGGCCTCGGTCAGTCCGAAGGCCGCCAGCTTCTTGCCCTTGGCGATATCCGGCAGGTATTTCTTCTTCTGTTCCTCGGTGCCGAACAGGATAATGGGGAAGGTTCCCAGCCCGGTGGCGGCAAAGGCCAGGGAGATGCCGCCGCAGAAGCGCGACAGTTCCTCGGTGGCCACCACCATCTCCATTACCCCGCCGCCCAGGCCCCCGTAGGCCTCGGGGATGTAGACCCCGCAGATATCGGCGTCGGCCAGCACTTTGACGATATCCCAGGGGAACTCTCCGCTTACGTCATAGTGTTCCCGCACCGGCTTTATCTTCTCCACCCCGATCTTGTGGCAGAGGTCCTTTATCATCTGTTGTTCATCAGTGAAGAAATGATTCATGGTAACTCCTAATATTTTGTCATTATTTTCCGGATTTGGTTACACCGTCATAACGGCCAGGCTGTTTTTCAGCCCCCGTTCTCGGTCTTCAGTTTCTCGATGGTCTGCTGGGCCGCCGACTGCTCGGCCTCCTTCTTGCTGGCTCCCCAGGCCATTCCGTAGCGCTTGCGGCCGATCTTCAACTCCACTTCGAACATCCGGTTATGCTTGGGGCCGGACTCGGCCTTAAGATTGTAACGGACCGGCTGGGTGATGTTATGCGACTGCAGGTATTCCTGGAGCAGCCCCTTGTAATTGCGATAGGCATCGCTGGATATCAGGTGCTCTATCCGCCAGAAATATCCCTTCTCCAGGAATTTCCGCACCGCCCCCAGCCCGGAGTCCAGGTAATATGCGGCGATCAGGGATTCGAAGGCGTCGCACAGGATGGAGTCCTTGGACTGCCCGCCGGAGGCCAACTCGTCGCGGGAGAGCTCCAGCATCTCGCCCACCCCCAGCTCCCGGGCCACCTGGGAGAGGACCCGCTTGCTGACCACCAGCGATTTTATCTCGGTCAGCTTGCCCTCGTCGTCCCGGGGCCTGGTGTTATAGAGGTATTCGCAGACCAGCAGGCCCAGCACCGCATCCCCCAGCAGTTCCATCCGCTCGTTGGATTCCAGATGGGTGGAGGATGCCGAACGGTGCCGTAGCGACTGGAGGAAGAGCTCCTGGTCCCTGATCTTCCAGCCCAGCCGGGCCTCTATCCTGTTAAGCGCCTCCTTGCGGTGGCCGGGAAGCAGCTTTCTCTTGAGACGGGGAAATAATTTTCTTATCAAACCTTATTACTCAAACTTCTTTACCGCCAGCGATACGTTGTGCCCCCCGAAGCCGAAGGAATTGGAAAGGGCCGCCTTGACCTCGGCCGGCCGGGCCTTATTGGGCACGTAATCCAGATCGCACTCCGGATCCGGCGTGGTGTAGTTAATAGTGGGATGAATTGTTTGGTGCATGATGCACAAAGTTGTGGCGATCAGCTCCGCGCCTCCGGCCGCTCCCAGCAGATGGCCGGTCATCGATTTGGTGGATGACACCGCCAGCTTTTTGGCATGCTCTCCGAACACCGTCTTGATGGCCGCGGTTTCATATTTATCATTCATGTCAGTGGAAGTGCCATGCGCGTTGATGTAGCTGACATCCTCCGGTTTCAAATCCGCTGTCTTCAGAGCCATTTTCATGGCTCTAACTGCACCTTCGCCGCCCGGAGCCGGGGCAGTGATATGATGGGCGTCCCCGGTGGCACCATAGCCGCAAACCTCGGCATAGATCTTGGCACCGCGGGCCTGGGCGTGTTCCAGTTCTTCAAGGATGACAATGCCGGCGCCCTCGGCCATCACAAAGCCGTCGCGATCCTTGTCAAAGGGGCGGGAGGCGTGTTCCGGGTCATCATTGCGGAGGGACAGGGCCCTTAAAGCGCAGAATCCGGCCAATGCCAGCGGGGTTATCGGGGCCTCGGCCCCGCCGCAGATCATGGCCTCGCTGTCGCCGGTCTGGATGATCTTCAGGGCATCGCCGATGGCGTGGGCCGCCGAGGCGCAGGCCGAGACCGTGGCATAATTGGGCCCTTTGGCTCCATGGGCGATGGACACATACCCGGCCGCGATATCGGAGATCATCATCGGCACGAAGAATGGGGAGATTTTGTCCGGCCCGGATTCCAGCAATTTCTGGTGCTGGGCCTCCCAGGTCTCGGTGCCGCCGATGCCGGAGGCGATGATCACCCCCACCCGCTCGGCGAACTCGCCCTCGATCTTCAGGCCGGAGTCCTCCACCGCCATCTTGGCGGCCGCCATGGCGTAATGGGTATAGCGGTCCATCCGGCGTAGCTCCTTGCGGTCCATGTATGCCGCCGGATCGAAATTCTTGACCTCCCCGGCTATCTGAGCGGTATGTTTGGAGGCGTCGAAACGGGTTATCTTGCCCACCCCGCTTTTGCCCTCCTTCAGCCCGGCCCAGAATTCATCAATGGTGTTGCCGATGGGGGACACCACCCCCATTCCGGTTATTACTACCCTTCTTTTCATATACTTTAAATCTTTCTTCAAGATGATTGTTTCTCGGGAACGGAGGCGCCATTTTTTCAGACGCCCCCGTTTTTATTCAGTATGACGGCTTTGCTCTATTTCTCGGCCATCTTCTTTTCGATATACCCGACCGCGCCGCCTACTGTGGTCAGCTTCTCGGCCTCGTCATCCGGGATCTCCATCCCGAATTTCTCCTCCAGGGCCATCACCAGCTCCACTGTGTCTAATGAATCGGCTCCCAGATCTTCGATGAAAGAAGCTTCCATGGTCACCTGCGTAGCCTCAACTCCCAGACGATCGATAACGATCTTTTTGACATCGTCGATTACTGCCATTGTTGTTTCACCTCCTTTTGATTATTAATGTAATGATTGGTTATATTGGGTTTTGCTTGAATTTTTATTTTAACCTCTCCCCTACCCCTCTCCTAATGCTTTAGGAGAGGGAAGGGTGAGGTCGGATTGACATTAAAGAGGTCACATCACCAACCCGCCGTCCACGTGCAGCACCTGGCCGGTGATATAGGCCGATTGCTCGGAAACTAAGAATAATACCGCGTTGGCTACATCGTCCACGCTGCCCATCCGGCCCAGCGGGATGCCCTTCTTATAATTCTCCTTGACCTCGTCCGTCAGCTTGGCAGTCATGGCGGTTTCGATGAAGCCCGGGGCGATGGCGTTGCATGTGATGTTGCGCGAGGCGAATTCCTTGGCGGTGGACTTAGTGAAGGCGATCAAGCCCCCCTTGCTGGCCGCGTAGTTGGACTGCCCGGCGTTGCCCATCACGCCGATGACCGACGACATGTTGACTATCCGGCCTTGGCGCTGTTTCATCATTATCCGGGAAACGGCCTTGGTCAGCAGGAATGCGCCTTTGAGGTTGATGTCCAGCACCAGGTCCCAGTCCTTTTCCTCCATCCGCATCATCAGATTGTCGCGGGTCACCCCGGCGTTGTTCACCAGAATGTCCAATGTCGGGAATGTCTCCTGGGCCTTTTTAACCAGCTCCGTGACCTCATTGGCATCGGCCACATTGCATTTGATGGCTACGGCTTTTACGCCCAGGGCCTCAATTTCCTTGGCGGTCTTCTCGGCATCTTCGATGTTGACATCGCTGACTACGATGTTGGCCCCGGCCTTGGCCAGCGCCAGAGCGATGGATTTCCCTATGCCCTGGGCCGAGCCGGTTACGATGGCGTTTTTATCTTTTAACTGCATTCAAAATATCTCCGTGTTTACTTTGCATTGATAGTCATTTTAGTATCTTTAAGCTGCGGATATTCCTTTGCATTTTCAATTCTTTTTCCAGTTGTCTTTTACAAGACGTTGCTCAATTGAAATTGCATACATACCATCCCAACATCTTTGCCATCGCCAACCTTTTATTGTGCCAGGTGCATTTTTTTCAATCCACTCTGCTGACTTATCAGCCGAAAGGAGTGTTTTACAATGCGGACATCTTGGTGACGCGTCAGCCTTAAATTTCCCCCCACATTGACACGGCGCTAAAAGGAGTTCAATGTCTGGTGAAATTATCTTGTGAATTTTTAATTCTATCCCTTCCGGGACTTCCCAAGTATTTAAAATAGCTAGCATACCACACTGATCACAATAAGCATAAGCAGAATCGTTAAATCCATTATGTATTAAATCATACACAAAGGAGTTACCACAACAATCGCATGCACCAATATCGTTCATATCTTTTTGTTTTATTGACAGTATTACCACTTACAATATACTAACATACGAAATATAGCCTGTACTCTTATTTCTTCAACGCCTCTATCGTCTCCGCCAAAGTCTTGCTATCCTCCACGTTCAGCACGTTGACCTCGGGGGCAATGCGCTTAATCAGACCTTTCAGCACCCGGCCGGGGCCGCACTCTATCATGGTGGTCACGCCCAGCTCGGCCATCTTTTTAACGGACTCCTCCCAGCGCACCGGCTTCTTCACCTGCTCGATCAATAATTCCTTGATGGTGGCCGGGCTGAGAACCGGTTCGGCCGAAACATTGGCTATCACCGGACAGGCCGGCTCTTTTATTGCAACCTGGTTCAGCGCCCGTCTCATGCCGTATTGGGCAATGTCCATCAGCTCGGAATGAAAGGCCCCTGAGACTTCTAATTGAACCGCCCTCTTGGCCCCCTTGGCCTTGGCCAGTTCCATGGCCTTCTCGATGGCCTTGACCTCGCCGGAGATCACCGTCTGCTCGGCCGAATTGAAATTTGCAGCCTCCACGATGCCGGCCTCCCGGGCCTGGTGGCAGATATTCTCCACCTCCTTGGGCTCCAGGCCGATAATGGCGGCCATGGTGCCGGGCTGGATCTCGCCGGCGATGGCCATCAGCGAGCCGCGGATGCGCACTAATCTGACAGCGTCCTCAAAGGCTAGGGCTCCGGCGGCCACCAAAGCCGAATACTCGCCCAGGCTGTGCCCGGCGGTATAATCGAACTTGATGCCTTCTTTCTCCATTAACCTAAAGGCGGCTATGGAATGGATCAGTATGGCCGGCTGGGCGTTGTGGGTCATCCGCAGTTCGGCCGGGGTGCTTTCGAAGCAGATCTTGGTGATGTCGAATTTTAAAGCCTCGTTGGCCTTCTCGTAGATCTCCTTGGCCATGGGATGGTTGTCGTACAGGTCCTTTCCCATGCCCACGTACTGGGCGCCCTGTCCCGGGAATATAAAAGCTAATTTGGACATTTTCACCTCTTGATTATTTTTGGATTGCTTCTCTTGACCAGCATAGATGTCCCCTCGCAATGACCGGCCTTCTCTATTCAATCTTCTGAATTCAATATTCCAATTTCTAACTTACCATCTGATAAGCACCGCTCCCCAGGTGAAGCCGGCCCCGAAGGCCACCAGCATCACCAGGTCGCCCTTCTTGATCCGGCCCTCCCGCACCGCCTCGTCTAAGGCGATGGGAATGGAGGCCGCCGAAGTGTTGCCGTATTTCTGAATGTTGGTATAGACCGTGCCGGGGCCCGCCCCCAGCCTCTCGGCTATGGCCTCGATGATGCGCATGTTGGCCTGGTGCGGTATCAGCAGGTTAAGCTGATCCTTGGTAATGCCAGCGATCTCCATGGCTTTCATCGATGCTTCCAGCATGTTCCGGACGGCGTGGGGAAACACCTTGTTGCCGGCCATCTTTACATAATGCATCTTTTCATCCACCGTTTGATGGCTGGCCGGATTCAGCGAGCCGCCGCCGGGCATGAAAAGAAGATCTCCCAGGTTGCCGTCGGCCCCCAGATAGGTGCCCAGGATCCCCCGGTCCTCGTCTACCGCCCCCAGCACCGCCGCCCCGGCCCCGTCTCCGAACAGCACGCAGGTGCCCCGGTCGGTCCAGTCGGTGATCTTGGTCAGCTCCTCGGCCCCGATCACCAGCACTTTCCTTTTGGGGTCGGCCATTATCAGGGAACGGGCCAGCTCCAGCCCGTAGATGAACCCGGTGCAGCCGGCCGAAAGATCGAAGGCCGCAGCCTTCTTGGCCCCCAGCGCCGCCTGGACAATACAGGCGGTGGAGGGAAACATCATGTCGGGGGTGATGGTGCCGATCATGATAAAATCCAGATCCTCGGGTTTTATTTCGGCCGCCTCCAGCGCCCGGCGGCCCGCCTCGATGCATAATTTGGAAGTTGGCGTTTTCTCATCCGAGATATGCCGCTCTTTGATGCCGCTGCGCTGGGTTATCCACTCATCGGTGGTATCGACGATCTTCTCCAGGTCGGCGTTGGTCAATATCTTTTCGGGGACGAAATGCCCGGTCCCCAGTATGGCCACATGTTTCATTTTTTAACTTCCTTTGCGTAATTGGAAAGTTGGTCCTTAATATGGTCGTTCACCCGGTGGGAGACGCAGCGGTGGGCCACCAGAATGGCGTTCTTGATGGCTTTGGCGGTGGAACGGCCGTGGCAGATGATGCACACCCCGTTGACCCCCAGTAATGGGGCCCCGCCGTATTCCTCGTAATCCAGGTCCTTGGCAAATTTCTTCAGGGCGGGTTTTAACAGCAGGGCTCCGATCTTGCCGAAGATATTGGTATAGACATAGCGCTTGATGGAACCGTAGAACATCCGGACCACGCTCTCGGCGAATTTAAGGATTACGTTGCCCACGAACCCGTCGCAGACCACTACATCGGCGGTGCCTTTGAGAATATCCTTGCCCTCTATGTTGCCGATGAAATTCAAACCGCTCTCTGCCAGCAGCTGGTGGGATTTGACCGTCAACTCGTCGCCCTTGGATGCTTCCTCGCCCACCGAAAGCAGGCCCACCTTGGGGTTGGGCTTTTCGAAGACGTAGTGGGCGAACGAGGCTCCCATCATGCCGAATTGCAGCAGATAATGGGGCTTGCAGTCGGGGTTGGCCCCGGCATCCACCACGATGCAACCGCCCAGCTCGGTGGGCATGAAAGTGGCGATAGCCGGGCGGGAAACCCCCTCGATCCGCCCCAGTTCAAAAAGTGAAGCGCCCATTACCGCCCCGGTGTTCCCGGCCGAGATGAAGCCTTCGGCCTCGCCCCGCTTCTGCAGACGCAGGCCGACCGAGATGGAGGAATCGCGCTTGTTGCGCAGGGCCTCGGTAGGGGTCTCGTGCATCTCAATCCTCTGGGAGGCATGCACCAACTTCACCCCGTATTTCTCCAGATCCTCCTCTTGGTATTCCTTCTCCCCCACCCCCGACGCCAACTCAGTTTTGATGGCCACCGTATCGCCCACCAGTATCACCTGGAACTTGCCTCGGCCGATCTTGGCGGCCTCGATGGCCCCCAGGATGTTAGGCACCACCCCGTTGTCACCGCCCATGGCGTCCACCACGATCCGAATCGGACCGGCAGTGCCTCCCTCCGACAGGTTCTCCAATCCCAACTTGCCGCCGGTGGTTATTTCCTTGGCCTTTTTACTGCGGTTCCGTTTATCCTGGGAACGCTTGGCATCCCCTGGGTAAGCCCCTGTTTTTTTTGCCTTGGGTACCATTTTATTTTAATGAAAAATTAAACTTCTTTGATGCTGACGATCTCCCGGCCGCCGTAGTACCCGCAATAGGGGCAGGCCCGGTGCGGCATGCGGGACTGGTGGCAGTGGGAACACTTCACCAGGTTGGGGGCGGTCAGCTTCCAGTTGGCCCGGCGTTTCCCGGTGCGCGAATTGGAATGTTTCCTCTTGGGGACTGGCATGGTTGTTTTCCTCCTAATGTCTTTATGTGATTGTTGTTTTTACGGCTTTTTCAGATCTTTGCGCTGGACAGGATCGTCAGCACCACCTCATCATAGCTGATCCCGTCCACCTTGGCCTCGGCCGGAAGGTCGGACAGGTCGGTCATACCGGGGATGGTGTTGACCTCCAGGATAAACGGGGTGCCAGCCCGGTCCACGATGGCATCCACCCGCGACCAACCATGGCAGCCCAAAGCATGATGGGCGGCTAAAGCCGTCTCCTGGGCACGGCGGTACAGGCTGCCAGGCAGGCGGGCCGGGATGATGAACTCCGTCATCCCCTTAGTATATTTGGCCTGGAAATCATAGAATTCGTTCCTGGGGACCAGCTCTAGGATCGGCAGGGCCCTGACCTTTTGGCCGTTGCCCAGAATGCCGGTAGTGATGTTCATGCCGGAGATAAATCGCTCAGCGATCAGTCCGCCGTACTTGCGGTGCAGCTTCTTGAAACCCGACACGGCATCCTTGTGGTTCTTGATGATGGAGACCCCGATGGAAGAGCCCTCCTCCAGCGGTTTGACTATCAGCGGCAGGCCCAGTTCATCCTGGGCTTGCTGGGCGGCTTTGGCCGGATCGTCGCCCCGGTCTATCCATAAAAAATCCGGGGTGGGGATCCCCTGTTCCTTGAATACCTTCTTGCTGTAGCCCTTATGCATGGCCAGGGCCGAAGCCAGCACTCCCGACCCGGTGTAGGGAATGTCCATTATCTCCAAAAGCCCCTGAATGGTGCCGTCCTCGCCGTATTTGCCGTGCAGAATGATGAAGGCCACCTCTATCTTTTGGGCAACCAGCTTCTTGGCCACATCGGTTCCCACATCGATGCCCACCGCTTTAAATCCCTGCCTTTTCAGGGCGGCCAGAACGTTCTTGCCGGAGCGCAGGGACACCTCCCTCTCCCCGGACCGCCCGCCCATTAGGACCCCGATCTTTTTATCGGCAAATTTTTTCTTGATGCTGCCAACAGGCATGGCTACCTCTCCAAAAGGGCTTTCATGTCACGAACCGCCTTATCTAGGCCCACCAGCACCGCTTGGGCGATGATGGCATGCCCGATGTTCAGTTCGGTTATCTGGGGGATATTGACCATGGGAAGCAGGTTGAAATAATTAAGCCCGTGCCCGGCGTGTACATCCAAACCCAGTTTTTGGGCCAACTTGGCGGCCTGGGCCACCCGAACGGTTTCCTTTTTTATCTTACCACCCCTGGCCTGGGAAAAGGCGTTGGTGTTTATCTCTATGGAATCGGCCCCCAGTTTCCTGGCCAGCTTTACCTGTTTTTCATCCGGCTCGATGAAACAGGTCACCGATATCCCGGCCGCCTTCAGCAGTTTGGCCGCCCTGGCCACTCGGTCTCCGGCTTTTTGCAGATCCAGTCCGCCCTCGGTGGTTATCTCATCTGGATTCTCCGGCACCAGGCACACCGCATCCGGCTTGATATTGATCATCAAGCCTACCATTTCGTCGTCGGCCGCCAGTTCCACGTTGAGATGGGTGTTGACGGTTTGGCGAAGCAGCTGAACGTCCCGGTCCTGAATATGCCGGCGGTCGGAGCGCAGATGCACCGTGATGCCGTCGGCCCCGGCCAGGGTGGCCACGGCCGCGGCCCAGACCGGATCCGGCTGTAAGGCCTTTCTAGCCTGCCTCAGGGTGGCCACATGGTCTATATTTACGCCTAATCTGATTCTTTCCATACCCAACAATAAACCACGGTAGGAGCCTTTGCAGATTTTTACTGCATCCGCTAGACCGTGGTCCTAAATTTTATTATAGAATTATTTCTTTATGATCGCGATCGGGATCACCACGCAGTATCCCAGTACCAGCAGTACCGGGGCCGCGTTCATGGTAAGCCATCCGTTGACCCCACCCTTGAAGGGATGGATGAAGGGAAAGCCTCCCCCGAAGACGGGGCTGGAGAGAAAGAGGAATCCCAGCAGTATCAACCCGGCGGCGGCGGCGAACAAAATATAATTTATCCGGGTAAAGCCGATGGGAGTTTCCTGGGCAGGTTCCTTCCTGGCCCCCTCCTGTCTGGCTGCTGTTTTTCTATCTGTTTTCTTGGCCATAATATCCTTTAATTAGATTGGTAAGTATACAAATTTTAAGACCTTTTGTCAAGAGATAAGGCTTCGGTTTATAGAAGCCGAAACATAAAATAATGAGGTAGTTAGCATATTGAGATTTCTCTTATATGAGATCTGAAAATAACTGAAACTTTTTGCTCGAAAATCCGTAATTTAACATGAATATCAACAAAAGGAGGCGACCATGAATAACCTGTTAACCGGCCTGAAAAACATCCTGGGTGTGGGTTTAAAGCCCGGTTCATATCTCAATATCCTGTACCTGTTGCTGGCCTTTCCCCTGGGGATCTTCTATTTTGTCTATCTGATCACCGGGTTCTCCATCGGCCTGGGCCTGCTTTACATATTTATCGGCCTTCCCTTTCTGCTATTGACCATGTTCTCCTGGAGGTTGTTTGCCAGGTTTGAGGGGCTTCAGGCCAGATGGTTGTTGAAAGAGAATGTCGAGCATGACAGCCCGGCCAGATGGTCCGAGGCCAGCGGTTTCTGGAATTGGATCACCTCCCGGCTTTCCAGCAAATATACCTGGAAAGGGCTGGTCTACCTGTTACTGAAGGCCCCGTTAGGCGTTGTCTCCTTTATCGTTACCATCACCCTGGCCAGCGTTTCCGGGGTACTGATAATCGCCCCGTTCATCTATAAATTCGTGGACTATGAACTGCCCTGGGGAGCCATCAGCACTATGCCCCAAGCCCTTAGTTTAACAGCCTTCGGACTGGTTTTAGGCCTGCTGTCGCTTCATATTTTCAACGGCCTGGCTGCCGTATTCCGCTGGCTCTCCAGAAATCTGCTAAACTCCGGACAAAGACTGGCTGTTGCGGAGTAATGCTCCGCCATATTATCAAAGCCCCGAGGATGAACTCATCGGGGCTTTTCTGTTGTTCGCTAAATGATGTTTTAAAAATGAACAGTAATCCCCGTCCCGAACTGCAGGCCAGAAACCGTCAGATCCACCTCCTGCTGCTCCCAGGGAAGGGCGAAACCCTTAAAACTGTCCCGGCTGTACATACAATAAACCCTCAATGCCTCCCGGTCCGGCCTCAGCCACACCAGAAAGCCTCCGCCTACCTGCAGAGTGCTGTGGTCTATTTTTGTATTTATTTTTATGGTAGTGGTGCTGTCAGTGATCAACTCGCTGGACACGTTGCGCGATAGATACTCGCAATTATACTCCCCGTCGGCCTTGGCTGTAATACCGCCATACCTAATCTCGCCGTAGGGTTCCAGCTTGCCCCAGGGTACCGTAACCGTCAAATTGACCAGCGGCGAATGGGAGGTAAAGCTGATCTCCATATCCCCGCGAACCTCCGTGGTGTCTTCCCAGAATGATATCTTCTTATCGATTATATCTGGATATGTCCGAAACTGGTACATCAACCCCAAGGTGAGATTTCGGCTGATGGCAAAGCCCACGCCCGCCTCAACCCCGAATCCTTCGCCTTCAAAATCATCATCCGTGACGGTCATTTCTTGGGATGGCTCTACGTACGGTTCCATGAACGGCTCTGTTCCATAAGTCTCGGTACTGGGAGCCGAGACCATAACAAATTCCAACGATAAAAAATTCACCTTCCAGCGTCGCAGCGGCATCTTGGCCTCAATCTTCGTCTCCCGGCCGGGATTTGGGGTCCATTTTGCATTGAAGCTTTTATACCCCCACTTGACGGCTTTTATCTTGTACAGCGAGTCCGTCAGGTCCTCGATAACCATGCCCTGCTCGCTAACAATCCCCTGGAATTTTTTATTCAGATATAATTTTGCTCCGGGCGGGTCGGTTTTGATCTTCAGTTTCCCGGCTAAACTCATCAGGGGCGCTTTTACCGTATCCACCTTTCCGACGCTGACTAATCGGCTGGTGGAAAACAGGCTGTAGCCCTCCTTCACCAGTGATATTTGATGCAACCCTTCGGACAAGGGATATATCAGGTTC
>JAHJLF010000033.1 GCA_018821925.1 Candidatus Edwardsbacteria bacterium | reverse complement strand
CGCTCGTCGGCGTATTTCTTTTTCAGATCGGCGATCTCCTCCCGGATGACGCCCATCAGCCGGCGCTTGCTCTCCAGTATCCCCTTCAGCTTGGATATCAGCTTGATCAGCTCCTCGTATTCCTCCTCGATCTTCTTGGTCTCCAGGCTGGTCAGCCGCTTGAGGGTCATGTCTAATATGGCCTGGGCCTGTTCCTCGGACAGCTTGAACTTCTTCTTTAAAGATTCCCTGGCCGCCTCGACATTGGCCGATTTCTTGATGATCCTGACTACCTCGTCGATGTTCTCGATGGCGATCTTCAGGCCCTCCAGAATATGGGCCCGTTTTTCGGCCTGGGCCAGTTCGTATTTGGTGCGCCGGGTGACCACATCCACCCGGAAATCGATGAAATGGTTCAGGACCTGATGCAGGGTCAGCACCTTGGGGACCCCGTCCACCAAGGCCAGCATGATCACCCCGAAACTGTTCTGCAGCTGGGTGTGCTGGTACAGCTGGTTGATGGTCACCCGGGGATCCGCATCCCGCTTCATGGTGATGACCACCCTCATGCCGTCCCGGTCGGACTCGTCGTTAATGTCGGCGATCCCGTCCAGCTTCTTGTCCCGCACCAGCTCGGCCACCTTCCCTATCAGGCTGGCCTTGTTGACCTCGTAGGGCAGCTCGGAGATGATGATATATTCCTTGCCGCTCTTGGCGGTCTCCACCATCACCTTGCCCCGGATGACCACCTTGCCCCGGCCGGTCTGGTAGGCGTCCCGGATCCCGGAGACCCCCATGATCATGCCGCCAGTGGGGAAGTCCGGCCCCTTGACTATCTTCAACAGTTTCTCCGGCTTCAGCTCCGGCTCGTCGATCAGAGAAGTTATGGCATCGCAGACCTCGCCCAGGTTGTGAGGCGGGATATTGGTGGCCATGCCCACCGCAATCCCGGAGGAGCCGTTGACCAGCAAGCAGGGCAGCACCGAGGGCAATACCGAGGGCTCCTGCAGCGATCCGTCGTAGTTGTCCACGAACTTGACGGTGTCTTTATCTATATCCTTGAGCACTTCGGCCGATATCCGGGACAGCCTGGCCTCGGTGTAGCGCTGGGCGGCCGGCGGATCGCCGTCCACCGAGCCGAAGTTGCCCTGGCCGTCCACCAGCATGTAGCGCAGCGAGAAATTCTGAGCCATCCTCACCATGGAGTCGTAGATGGCCTGATCGCCATGGGGATGGAATTTACCCATCACCTCTCCCACGATGCGGGCGCTCTTCTTATAGGGCTTGTTGTGGGCCATGCCCAGCTCGCTCATGGCGTACAGTATCCGGCGGTGCACCGGCTTCAGGCCGTCCCTGACGTCCGGCAGGGCCCGGCCCACAATCACCGACATGGAGTAGTTCAGGTAGGAGGTCTTCATCTCCTCCTCGATCTCGCAGCCGATTATTCTTTCTCTCTCAAGTGCCATCTATATATCCTTTATATTATTTTTTCTTGGTCCTGCTCCTGGGCGGGGCTTTTTTATCCAGTGCCTTCAGGTCCTCGATGGTAAATCGGCCCTCGTCCGGGCAGTTCTCGGCCTGGTCCTTGGGCATCCGGTACAGTTCGATGTCCACCCAATGGCCCTTCTGACAGGCTTCATAAAAAGCGAAATATTCCTTCTTGTCCGTCAGGTCGGCCGCTATGGTGTATTTGCTTCCCTTGACGATGCCCACCAACACCTCGTCGTTTTTTACATAGAACATCTTTTCGGTGGCCGGTCCGATCCTCAGGGCCTTCTCCATAACTTTTTTAACCCCGTAATACCTGGTGGCCATATTGCCTCCAAATAAGATTCATTTATATGCTCAATGATAGAAAGTTCGTTGCGATCTCTGCGTCTCGGTGCCTCACCCGCCACCACAAGAAAGTCAATATAGCCCGCCACCGCAGGGTAGTACATATAGGCGGGTCTGCCTTTGGCACGAGCGGGTCCGCCTTTGGCGGAGTGGCAATCTAGATATCCAGGTTCTTGACATACTTGGCGTTCTGCTCGATGAAAAGCCTTCGCGGCTCCACCGCATCGCCCATCAGAATGGTGAAGGTATGGTCGGCCTCCACCGCATCGTCGATGTTCACCTTCAGCAGGGTCCGCCGTTCGGGGTCCATGGTGGTCTTCCACAGCTGCTCCGGGTTCATCTCGCCCAGACCCTTGTAGCGCTGGATGTTGACATTCTCCTTGCCCAAACGGGTGACCACCTTCTCCAGCTCCTCCTCGTTGTAGACGTAATGCTCCTCCTTGGATTTTCCCACCCGGTACAACGGCGGCTGGGCGATGTAGATATATCCCCTCTCTATCAGGGGGCGCATATAGCGGAAGAAAAAGGTCAGCAGCAGGGTGCGAATATGGGCCCCGTCCACATCGGCGTCGGTCATGATGATCAGTTTGTGATAGCGTGATCTCTCCACATCAAAATCCTCCTGCCCGATGCCTGTGCCCATGGCGGTGATGATGGTGCGGATCTCCTCGTTGGCCAGCATCTTGTCCAGCCGGGTCTTCTCCACGTTGAGGATCTTGCCCCTTAAGGGCAATATTGCCTGAAAACGCCGGTCCCGGCCCTGTTTGGCCGAGCCTCCGGCCGAGTCGCCCTCCACCAGGTACAGTTCGCACAGCTGGGGGTCGGTCAGGGAACAGTCGGCCAGTTTTCCCGGCAGCCCGGATGTCTCCAGGGCGTTCTTGCGCCGTACCAGATCCCGGGCCTTGCGGGCCGCCATCCGGGAGCGGGCCGAAAGGACGCCTTTCTCGCAGATCTTGTTGGCCACCGAGGAATTCTCTTCAAAAAAGTTGGACAGCTCCTGGCCCACCAGTGATTCCACAATTCCCTTAACTTCCGAATTTCCCAGCTTGGTTTTGGTCTGCCCCTCGAACTGCGGTTGTTTGACCTTCACCGAAACCACCGCCGTCAATCCTTCGCGGACATCATCCCCGGACAGGGCTAAGTCATCTTTTTTAAACAGGTTGTTCTTCTTGATGTAGTCGTTGATGATCCTGGTCAGGGCCGATTTGAAGCCTATCAGGTGGGTGCCGCCCTCAATGGTGTTAATGTTGTTGCAGAAGGAAAAGATGTTGTCGTCATAGGAATCGTTGTACTGCAGAGCCACCTCCACCTGCACCCCGTCGCCCTCCTTGGCCACATAGATGGGCTTGTGCAGCGGGGTCTTGTTCTCGTCCAGGAATTTGACGAAGGAGACGATACCCCCGTCGTATTTGAAATTGTGGGACTTGCCGCTTCTCTCATCCATAAGATCTATCGAGAGTCCACGATTGAGGAAGGCCAGCTCCCTCAGGCGTCCGGCCAGGGTGTCGAAAACGAAGGCGGTGGCCTGGAATATCTCTTTGTCTGGCAAAAAATTTACGGTAGAGCCTGTCTTGGATGCTTTCCCGATCACCTTGAGTTCGGTCTTGGTGTGCCCTCGTTCATATCTCTGATGGTGCACCTTGCCGTCGCGCTGAATCTCCACCTCCAGCCACTCCGACAGGGCATTGACCACCGACACCCCCACCCCGTGTAGGCCGCCGGAAATAGCGTATGATTTATTGTCGAACTTGCCCCCGGCATGCAACACCGTCAGGGCCACCTCCACTCCGGGCTTTTTCTCGGTGGGATGGATGTCCACCGGAAAGCCCCGGCCGTCGTCGATCACGGTTATGGAACCCTCCTTGCGAATGAAGACCTGGATATGGGTGCAGAATCCGGCCAGGGCCTCGTCCACCGAATTGTCCACCACCTCGTAGACCAGATGGTGAAGCCCCCGGCTGCCGGTGTCTCCGATATACATGGCCGGCCTGCGGCGCACCGCCTCCAGGCCTTTTAGTACCGTTATTTTTTCGCTGGAATAGCTTTCCCTGGCTGTCATAGTTCTCCTTAATGATATCCGAATTATATTATTTTTCGTTCTCTTAGAATGGCCCCACCTTGAAAGTGATATCCTTGACGGCATCGGCCCCGATAATTTTATTGATTTTTCCCTTGAGCCTGACCCTCAGCAGGGTGCATTCCTGCACCCAGGCCGGGCTCTTGGCCTCCACCAGCAGCCTGCCACGGATCACCGAAACCGCCCGGGTGTTGGCCGCAATCTTGGAGCCCGCCGCCTCCGGCCAGACTGTCAGGGCCCTGGTCTCATCCATCCTCTGGTCGATCTCCAGGGATTTCAGGACCCGGCTTAAAATATCCCCCACTGCTTCCAGCTTTTTCATTCTTCCCTCACAGATCGCGGGATAGACGGACCATGGCCCCGGTCAGGTTTGACATGGTCTGTTTGAATTTTGGATCCCCCCAGCCCTGGACCCACCCAGTTTCCTTGAGCTCGTCGGAGATCACAAATACCGCCGCCGCCGGGATGGCATATGCCCTAGCCACGGCGAAAAGTCCGGCCCCCTCCATCTCCACGCAAGTCGCCCCCATTTTTCGGTACTCATTGACCTTAGCCCTGGTCTCTTGGTAGGGGGCATCGGTAGACCAATGAACGGTTAAACGGGGATCCAGTCCCTGTTCCTTTAAGCGGTTATGCACATGATGGGTAAGTTCGCTATCGGCCGCAATCACCGACTGGAGGTCGTATCCGTAACATATCCCGGTGCCGGTCTCGTTTATGGCTCCGGTGGAGACCACCAGATCCCCGATATTCAGTTCCGGGGATATTGAGCCGGCTATGCCAATGTAGATTATCTTCCTTACCCCCAAAGCCAGCAGCGTCTCCACCTGGATGGCCATGGCCGGCGATGATATCCGGCTTTCGATAAAAAGGGTATCGTGGTGGATATATGCGCCCTTCAGCACCCGATGGCTGAACTCCTCAAGGCCCGCCTGATCTTTGATCTGGCGCCACAGGTATCGGAAAGACAGCACCGTCGGGTATTCTAGCACAACATCTTCGTAGGTCAAGCCATCCCTTGAGATGCTATCCTCTATAAAGGCCCTGGCCGATGTGATGGATTTATGCATTTCGATCAATAGAAATTCACCGAATGATCTTTCAGCTTGCCATCCTGGTAGTTGAACTTGGCCGAGAAGAACTTTTTATCCTCCAGCCAGGGCAGGAAGATATGATCTCCTTCCCACAGATCCAGCTTCAAAAGGTCCTGGTCCTTGACCCATTTCAAATAACCCTCGGCTGAATCCAGCAGTTTTCCCCGGAACCTCTCCACGGTAAAGACGAAAACGTACCAGTCATCCCACTCATCGAACGAGGGGAAGGTAAGAAACCCGTTCAGCTGGGGATCTTTTATCAGCAGACCGCTTTCCTCTTTCACCTCCCGGATGACGCACTCCTCGGGGGTCTCCCCCGGCTGCATCTTGCCGCCCAGGCCGTTCCATTTGCCGTAATGCAGATCGTCCTTCCGTTTGATGCGGTGCATCATCAGGGTCCGACCGTCCTTTTTTTTGATGTAGCACAGAGTGGCTAGCTTCATAATAGGGAATAGATTATGGTTATTAGATGATAGGGGATATCCTATCCAATTTACTTATCATGGAAAAGCAGTCGATCTTTGAGCCTTTTGTGTCTCTGTGGTAAATCAAATTATTTCTATCCTGCCATCTTCCACCCGGAACTTTTTAAAACCGTCCTGCCGGGTGACGTCATTTTCATGGGCCGAGGCGATGAACACCTGGCATTCCGGATCAAGCTGCTGGATCAGCAGGCCGGCCCGCTGGCTGTCGAGTTCGGCGAAGATCTCATCCATCAGGATCACCGGCTTTTCCTTAAGCTGGGCAGCCATGATCTCGGCCACCGCCAGCTTTAAGGCAATGGCCGCCGTCCGCTGCTGGCCCTGTGAGCCGAACTGGCGGATGCGCATCCCGGCCAGCGATATCTCCAGATCGTCGCGGTGTGGCCCGAACATTGTTATGCCCCGCCTCCGCTCGAATTCGAATCCGGTGGCCAGGGCCTTGGCAAAGGCCTCCTCTATCGGCTGGCCCGGCTCATATTTGTAGGACAGGTGGTAGCGCAGCCCCAGCCGCTCCCGCCCGCCGGAGATGCCCACATACCTGCTGCCGGCCATCTCCTTAAGATCGTCGATGACCTCTATCCGTTTCCGGACCAGCTTCATTCCGCATTCCACCAGCTGCTGGTTCCAGGCCTCCAGCGAAGCGGCATTGCTGCGCCCTTCCTTGATGGCGTACAGCAGTTGATTCCTCTGCTTAAGTATCCTATTGTAGTCCTGCAGGTCGGCCAGGTAGGTCCTGGAGAACTGGGAGATGGACAGGTCCATGAAACGGCGCCGCACACCGGGGCCGGACTTGCACAGGTCGTCGTCCTCCGGGGACAGGCTGACCACCGGCATGCGGCCGATCAGCTCCGATAGCTTCTGCTGCAGCTCGCCGTTGATCTTCAGCCGTTTCTCTTCCTTATTATATGCCGCCTCGACATTGATCTCGCCCTCGGCGGTCTGGGCCTGACCCTCCAGCCGGAACCATTCCCGGGTGAACCCTATCATCTGTTCGTCCTCAGCCACGCTCCTCATGGAACGCCCGATGCACAGATAATGGATGGCCTCCAGCAGATTGGTCTTGCCCGATCCGTTGATGCCCAAAAAAAGATTCTTTCCCGGCGCAAACTCCAGATCAAAAGCAGATAGATTCCTGAAATTACTTCCTTTTGCCGTCTTAATAAACATTCTACTTCCCTGTTTTCCAATACCCAAAGTGATGTGTTTGATAATCAATTATACCACAACATATGGATAAAATGCAACGGTTTTTTATTCATTTTTTATCACATAAGGCCTTGTATATCATGATTTTACATGTGGCAGCAACGACAACTATCCAAATTTTGCCAAATTTAAAAAAAATCTAACTTTTTAGACTAAAAATTACCTTGAAAAATAATCGTATTGCTGATATACTTACCTGCTTGTTGGTCTATTGTAAATTTAAATATTCGGGCGTCCTTCGAAAGCAATGCAAGAAGCTGGTCTCAGGATGACGGAGTAAAAATATAAGTCGGGCGGCCCCGATTGGCAATAATAAATATAAAACAAGCCATCGGGGTGAAGGAGCAAATCTTTGTAGTCGGGCGGTTAGCTCAGCTGGTTAGAGCGCTGGTCTCACATACCAGAGGTCGGGGGTTCGAGTCCCTCACCGCCCATACTCGACGCCCTCACTCTCCAGT
>JAHJLF010000032.1 GCA_018821925.1 Candidatus Edwardsbacteria bacterium | reverse complement strand
TTTTTCATCAGTCAGCCTCCTGGGTTTTGATTAATACTTCGCGGGCCTTGCTTCCATCGAAGGGGCCCACCACGCCGGCGGCCTCCAATTGATCTATCAACCTGGCCGCCCGGGAATAGCCCACCTTAAGCCGGCGCTGAAGCAACGATACCGAACCCTGCTGGTGCCTGACCACCAGGGCCTTGGCCTCCTCGAAAAGTTCGTCCTGTCCATCCTCCCCGCCGGCTCCCTCCGGTGGCAGGGCCACCTCCATGCTGTATTCTGCGTTGTTGTTCTCGGCCTGGCTCTCCGGAGCCGACTGGTCCTGCCCCTCGTTATTGACTCCGTACCACTCTTTGATGAAACTGACCACCTTTTCGGTCTCGGCTGTGGAAATGAACGGACCGTGCAGCCTCTGCGGTTCGGCCTTGCCCGGCGGCATATACAGCATATCGCCCCGCCCCAGCAGGGTCTCGGCCCCGTTGGCATCCAGCACGGTGCGGGAATCAGTCTTGGAGGCCACCTGAAAGGCGATCCGGGCCGGGAAGTTGGCCTTGATGACCCCGGTGATGACGTCCACCGACGGGCGCTGGGTGGCCAGGATCAGGTGGATGCCAACCGCCCGCGACATCTGGGCCAGCTTGGCTATGCGGCTCTCTATCTCCGAGGCTTCGCGGGAAAGCATCAGATCGGCCAGCTCATCTATCACTATAATTAAGTACGACATCTTTTTGTCGGACTTGCGGTTATAGTCGCTGATATTCCGGCATCCCTCCTTGGCCAGCACCCGGTAACGGGCATCCATCTCGCTTACCGCCAGGCGGAACACCTGCACCACCTCCTGAGAGTCGGTCACCACCCCCTCGATGGTCCGGGATATCGGCTTGTCTCCGGTATTCTCCACCTTGTACTGGAATTGCAGATGCGGTATCCCGCGGTAGATGGACAGCTCGATCCGCTTGGGATCGATCATGATGAAATGCAGGTCCTCCGGGGTGCACAGATAAAGCAGGCTGGTGATGATGGTGTTCAGGCAGACGCTCTTCCCCGACCCGGTGGAGCCGGTGATCAGTATGTGCGGCATCTCCGACAGGTCGGTCGAAAAGGACTCGCCGGTGATGGTCTTGCCCAGGGCCATGGTCAGCGGGCCATCCTGGGTCTTGAAATTGCCGGACAACAAGAGATCCTTCAGCATCACTATCTTGCGGTGCGTATTGGGGATCTCGATGCCCACCACACCCTTGCCGGGGATGGGGGCCAAAATGCGAATGCGGTGGGCCTGCATGGCCAATGCCAGGTCGTCGGACAGGTTGGATATCTGGTTGACCTTGACCCCGGGGGCCGGCTTGAACTCGTAGCGGGTAACCACCGGGCCGGTATAGCGGTCGGTGATCTCGCCCTCGATGCCGAATTCTTTGAGCTTCTCCAGCAGGATCTCGGTCTTGTCCTCCTCCTCGATCTCGGCCCTGTCCCGGTCGTCCTCCAGCAACGCCAACAGGCGGCTCTGGTAATCTTTGCCCAGCTTGGTAAGCCGGAGTTTGGGCTCGGCCTTGAACTTGGATTGTTCCTTGGAGTGGGCCTGCTTTATCGTCTTGGCCGGCTCTTCATCCTCTGTTTCCGAATCATCCGGCTCCTCCACCTTTGGCGCCGGCTTCTTTTTAAAGGTTAATCCCTTGGGGGCATCCTTGGCCTTTTTAAGCCCGTCCTTGACCGGCTTGACCGCGATGTTGAGCCAGTGCTGAAAATTGACCTCGGTCCCCACCAGCAACAGGATCAAAAAAAGACCGGAGATTATCAGCCAGCAGCCCACCGGGCCGAAGATATTGCGGGCCAGATCTGATAAAAAAGTGCCAAACAAACCGCCGCCGGCCAAGGAGCCGGTATAGTACGGAACCTGCAACAGGCCCAAAGTGGCCAGGCACAGCAGGGTGAAAATCAGCAACAGCAGGCTGTTGATCATGGAGCGTCCCAGGACCTTATGCCTCAGCCAGATCCAGCCCCAGATCAGCAACAGCACCGTCAGCATGAAGCCGGCATAGCCCAGCAGATGCACTACGCCGTAGGACAGCATATCGCCCAGCGGCCCGCCCCAGTTGGCCCTGGCCCATTCCTGTTGCCATTGGTGGCTGTCGCTTCCGGAAAAAGAAACCAGGCCCACCAGCAGGAACAGGCCCAGGATCATCACCGACAGCCCGAATATCTCCCGGCTACGGCTTATTTTAGCCTCTTTTTTTGTCTTGCTATCCGCTTTCATCAAGTGCTTTGCGCTATGATTTCATTATCCGGCCGTCCTTGAAGACCGGTACGGTTTTGGATATATCCAGCTGGGAGGCATATTTCAGATCCTCCAGGTAGCCCAAGGAGACCAGATACTCGCCGTGCTGGCTCTGCTTGAAGGCCTTCAGCAGGGATTTCCCCTCCTTTTTATAAAGGGAGATGGCCATCCTGGCGCCATCGGTAAGGGTGGCCTCCGGATTGCCTTCCCAGACCAGCCCGGCCAGCAGTCCGGCGCAGAGCATATCCTCCAGAGAGAATCGCCCCAGCTTGCCGGAGCAGATCAGCAGAATGTCGCCGCCGCCGGAGATCAGAAATCCGGCCACCGCCCCGGCGTTCAAAAACCCGGCAATGGAAAGCGCCGCCGCCGGCTTGGCCCGGGAGATGACCGTGGTACCGTTGGTGGTGGACATCAGCAGGGTCTTATTTTTGACCACCGGCTCGGTGAACTCCAGCGGGGAGTTTCCCAGGTCGAAGCCGTTGATCTTGTTGCCCTCGCGCTCCCCGCACAGGATCACGTTCTCCCGGCCCAGGGTCTCGGCCAGGCGGGTGGCCTCCTCCACGCTGGGACAGGGAATGATGTCGCGGCACCCGGCATCCAGGGCGGCCACCATGGTGGTGGTGGCCCGGAGCACATCTATCACCGTGGCCGAGCGGCCCGACAGGTTGATATCGTTCAGCTCGGAGGGGGTTAAAATTACGTCTATCTGCACTGCTTTTTATTTCTTGGTGGTTGAAGGATCGAAAGTATCCCAGCCCCGGGAATCGGTGGACTCGATGCCCCTTAAGCGGAGCTTGAATTCGTCGGGATTGGTGACGCTCTGGATGGCGGTTTCATAGGTGATCAGGCCGTCCCGGTAATGCTTCATGATCGACTGGTCGAATGACTGCATGCCGTACTGGGAGCTGCCCTCCTGGATCAGCTGGGGAATATCCAGGGTCTTTACCGGGTCCAGCAGGTAATCCCTGATGGTCTGGTTGTTGATCATCACCTCCACCGCCGGGATCCGCCCCTTGCCGTCGGCCCGGGGCAGCAGCCGAAGCGAGATGACCCCCACCAGGGTGGCCGATAACAACACCCTGATATGTTCGTGCTGGTGCGGCGGGAAGAAGGAGATGATGCGGTTGATGGTCTCCGGAGCGTTCAGAGTGTGCAGGGTGCTGAACACCATGTGCCCGGTGTCGGCCGCCTGCAACGCGGTGGACAGGGTGGTCTTGTCCCGGATCTCCCCTATCAGGATCACATCCGGGTCCTGCCGCAGCACGTGCTTTAAAGCGGCAGCGAATGTCTTGGTGTCGGTGCCTATCTCCCGCTGGCTGATCAGGGATTTCTTGTCGCGGAAGATGAATTCGATGGGATCCTCCACCGTGATGATATTTCGGTTCTCGGTCTCGTTGATGAACTCCAACATCGAGGCCAGGGTGGTGGACTTGCCCGATCCGGTGGTGCCAGTCACCAGCAGCAGCCCCCGGTTGCTGAGGGCCAGCTCCTTGGTTATCGGCGGCAGCATCAGCTCGTCCACCTTCTTGATATTGAAGGGAATGGCCCTCATGGCCAGGGCCACCGAGCCCCGCTGCATGTAAACGTTAACCCGGAAACGGCCCAGCCCGGCCACCCCCATGGAGAAGTCCAGCTCCTTCTCATCGGCGAACGTCTGCTGCTGGTCCTTGGGCATCAGCTGCAGGGCCACCTGGCGCAGTTCCTCCGGCGACAGCGGAGGCTCCTCCAGCTGGCGCAGAAAACCGTCGACCCTCAGCACCGGAGGCAGCCCGGCCTTTAGATGGAGATCCGAGGCGTTCTCCTTGACCATCCGTTCCAGGGTTCTTTTAAGATCCATCTTCTATCACACTCTTTCCAAATATTTTCCGGTACGGGTGTCTATTTTAAGCACGTTTCCCTCGTTGATGAATAGCGGGACCTGTGCCACCAGCCCCGACTCCAGAGTGGCCGGCTTGGTCACCGACGAGGCGGTATCGCCCTTGAAACCGGGATCGGTCTGCACCACCTTCAATTCCACCGACATGGGCACTTCAACCCCGATAACATCCTCCTTGTTCATCAGCACCTGGACCTCCATGTTCTCCTTGAAGTAAAGCTTGATGTCATGGACCATCTCCTCGGGCAGTTCCATCTGCTCGTAGGACTGGGTGTCCATCAAGTTATAGGTAGAGCCGTCGTTGTAAAGATACTGCATCTTGCGGCGTTCCAGCCTGACCTCGGTTATCGATTCCCCGGAGCGGTAGGTACGGTCGATCACCGCGCCGGTCCTGACGTTCTTCAACTTGGTCCGGACAAAAGCCCCGCCCTTTCCGGGCTTGACGTGCTGGAACTCCACCAGGTAGAACAATACCCCGTCTATATTCAGCGCCATGCCGGTCCTGAAATCTGCGGTGGATGCCAAAACTTACCTCCTTAACAGCTGGGTTATATTATTTGACGATGTAA
>JAHJLF010000031.1 GCA_018821925.1 Candidatus Edwardsbacteria bacterium | reverse complement strand
TACTCCAAAGACGAACAGAAGCCCCGATAGCAAATGCTTATGGGGCACCATACCATAATGTGAATGTTTGCTGCAACCCCGATGCCTGGTCTAGAGACAGTGATTTTCGGGGTACCGCCCACCAAGTAAATATAAAAAGCCCCGCATTCTTTGCGGGGCTTTTGGTTTTATCCTTGTTTATCATATAGCGTTAGATTTTGAAAAACATTTTGTCGCAGATATTTCTTATACCTCTTGCTTTTTTCATATGATACTATTTTTTCCTAATCCCCTGATTATATAAGAAAAGCCATCCTTGGATGGCTTTTCTTGACATCCGTTAATATTCTCACCGCAAGAACTTCCAGATCAGATAGATGGTGGCACCCCAGGCCCCCGGGCCGTGGCACAGCACCGCCGCCCAGATGTTCCCGGTATATTCGGTCAGCCAGGCCAGGGCCAGACCCCCGGCAAAGACGATGACCATCAAGGGCAGCCCGGCCCAGCCGGGCATCAAAAAACTTATGGTCACCAGATGATAGACAGTGAACAGCAGGGCCGAGACCAGGATATGCCGTTTGAACCCCGCCCGCTTGGCCAGCAGGCCCTGAACTCCCGCCCTCCAGTACATCTCCTCGCCCAAAGGAATGATCACTGCCACAAATAGGAAGAATTGCAGCAAGCCGGCCGAAAAGGCGTTGCTTTGATAGAGCCTTTGCGAACATACTTTCAGCATATCATCCGGAAGAGCTTTCCCAAAGTATATATTCCCGACATATATGCTGAGCGCCGCCGCCACCGACGCCACCAAAAGGCCCAGCCCCAGGCTTTTGAATATTTTAGCGCCCGGCAGTTTTATCCGCTCCTCCAGGCCGTAGGCCTTGATCTGCCAGAAAGCCCCGCCGTAAAAAACGACGGTGGAGAGTATGATGGCCAGCCAGGCATCTTTCAACAGCCACAGGGCCAGCCAGTTCACCAGGGCCGGGGTCAGAGTAAGAACGGCCAGTAAAAAGGACAAGTCTTTTTTATTTTTTACCGAAATGGCCTTATTCATCGACACCTTTTTCATGGCCGATGTTCTCCAAAAGCTTCAGCACCTCCACCTCGGTCTCGGCATGCATCAGTTCCTGGCGCAGGGCCGCCGCCCCGGGGATTCCTTTGATATACCAGCCCAGATGCTTGCGCATCTCCCTGATGCCTCGGAGCTCTCCTTTATCGGCCACCGACATTGCTATATGTTCCTTGACGACCTGCATCCGCTCCTGCCAGCTTGCCGGCTGCACTTCTGAATTCTGCATACTGCCTTCTGTATTCAGGGCAGCATTGATATCGGCGAACAAAAAGGGGTTCCCCAGCGCCGCCCGGCCCACCATCACCAGATCGCATCCGGTCTGTTCGATCATTCTCAAGGCCTCGGCTCCCGAGGTTACATCGCCATTGCCGATCACTGGTATTTTCGCCTGCTGTTTTATTTTTGAGATGATGTTCCAGTCCGCCTTGCCGGAGAACATCTGGCTCCTGGTCCGGCCGTGGACGGCGATGGCCGATACGCCGCAGTCCTCCAGCAGTTTGGCCACCTCCAGGGCGTTCTCCGACCCCACCTCCCAGCCGCTGCGGATCTTGGCCAGCACCGGACGTTTGGCGACATTGATCACCGCCCGGGCTATCTCGGCTATTTTTTCCGGAAATTTAAGCAGGGCCGACCCGCCGCCGTTCTTGACTATCTTGGGGGCCGGACAGCCGAAATTCAGGTCATAGAAATCAGGTTGGATATCCCTTTCCAGCCGTTCCACCGACTCGGCAAAGGCCAAAGGCCGGGTGCCGAAAAGCTGAACAGCAATGGGCCGCTCCTCCTCCCGGAAGGATAACATCTTGATGGTCTTGGAATGCCCGCGGGACAGGGCCTCGGCCGAGATCATCTCGGAATACACCAAGGCGGCGCCGTAACGGCGACAGATAAGACGAAAGGCCGAGTCGGTAATGCCCGCCATCGGGGCCAACACCGCCCGGCCCTTTAGAATATTTGGATCGAATATTTTGGTCAATTATATTTACCGCTAAAAATTAATCCCTGCCCTTTTGCCATTTTTTGAAGAATATCCATACCAGGATCAAAAACAGGCCGGCCAGTATCGATATCAACCGCCGATCGGCCAGCGACAACAGCATGGCCAAGATCGCCAAAAAGACGGTTATGCCGTACAGGAACATCACCGCCCCCTGGTGGCTGAAACCGATGGTCAGCAGTGTGTGGTGCACGTGTTCCTTGTCGGCCCGGTAGAACATCTGTCCCCGCCAGGTTCGGCGCAAAACGGCGCTGGCGGTATCCACCATCGGCACCCCCAGAGCGGCTATTGGTATCAGCAGGGCCACGGTGGCGATGCTTTTCATGGTCCCCAGGGTGGTCATGGCCGCCAGAATGAATCCGATGAAGGTGGCCCCCGAATCCCCCAGGAAGATACGGGCCGGATGGAAATTGAACGGCAGGAAACCCAGCAGGGCGCCGACGGTCACTATCGCCAGCAGGCCGATCAGCCCCTCCCCGGAGGCCTCGGCCGAGACAAAGATGGTGGCGGCGACTATGGTGGCGATGCCGGCCGCCAGTCCGTCCAGCCCGTCGATAAAATTGATGGCGTTGATTATGAATACGATCCACAGAGCCGTAAATGGTATGCTGAAAAGACCCAGTGCGAAGACGCCCCCCAGCGGGCTGGGCAGTACGGTCACGCAGAAGCCCCCGGCGATCAGAATGCCGGCGGCGGCGAATTGAAAGACCAGCCGCAGGGCCACCGAGGCGCTTTTCAGATCGTCATATAGCCCCACCCCCAGGATCAGCAGGCCCCCGAAGGTTATGGCCGTGAACTTCCCGGCCAGTCCATAAAAGATGCCGGGCCATAACGATTTTATCAGCCAGATGGTGATCAGCACCGCCACTGCCACTGCCGCTCCGCCCAGGCAGGGCATGGCCTTTTGGTGTATTTTTCTCAGGCCCGGCCGGTCGAACACCTTGCCTTTGACCGAAACGTACAGGGCCAGCGGCGTCAGCAGCAGGCTCAATACGGCGGCTATAAAGAACGCTGTCAGATAATGCAATACAGATCCTTTTAGATTTGGAAGCCGTTCCCATTTGATGAGAACGGCTCAGGTTAAATTTATTTTGTCAGCGCCTGGATCAGCAGGTCCAATTCCTCCCTGGTCCTCTTCTCGGTCACCGAGATCAGCAGATGGCCTTCCAGTTGTTTAAAGAACCGGCCCAGATCCAGTCCGGCAAGGATGCCCTTCTGCTTCAGCTCTGTCAGGACTTGAGCCGATGGCCTTTTGGTCTTATAGACGAACTCCTTGAAGAACGGGGCCGAAAAGGCCGGCTCCAGGTGCTCCGCCAGATAATGGCTTTTCTGCAGACAAAGCTCGGCCACCTGTTTGATGCCGTCCCGGCCCATCAGTGACATATAGACGGTGGCCGCCAGGGCGCACAGCGCCTGATTGGAGCAGATATTGGAGGAAGCCTTTTCCCGGCGGATATGCTGTTCCCTGGCCTGCATGGTCAGCACCAGCCCCTCGCGACCCTGGCTGTCGGTGGTCTGGCCCACGATCCTTCCCGGCATCAATCGCAGCAGGGGGTTCTTGGCGGCCAACAGCCCCAGATAAGGCCCGCCCAGCCCCATGGGAATTCCCAGGGGTTGCCCCTCGCCGGTGACGATATCGGCCCCATAAGATCCGGGGGCTTTTAAAATTCCCAGCGATAGCGGATCGGCCGAGACCACGAATAGCGCGCCATTCTTATGGGCGATGGCGGACATCTCCTCGACCGGCTCCAGTGCACCGAAGAAATTGGGATGCTGAACGAGGACCGCCGCAGTTTTATCGTCAATGGTTTTTTCCAGTTCATCCAGACTGGTGACTCCGTCCTTCCAGGGAATCTCGGCTATTTCTATGTTCAATCCCCGGCAGTATGTTTTCAGCACTTCGCGGTAATCCGGGTGGACGGTGCTGGATATGACCAGCTTTTTGCGCTTGGTATGACCGCAGGTCATCAGCCCGGCCTCGGCTAGGGCGGTGGCCCCGTCGTACATCGAGGCGTTGGCCACATCCATTCCGGTCAGGGCGGCTATCAGGCTCTGGAACTCCCAGATGACCTGCAGCGTCCCCTGGCTGACCTCGGCCTGATAGGGGGTGTAGGCGGTATAGAACTCCGGGCGGGACAGGATGTGGTCCACCGCCGCCGGGATGTAATGATCGTAAGCCCCCCCGCCCAGGAAGGATATCATCTCCCCAGCCGGTTTGTTTGATTTGGAGATCCCGGAGATCTCTTTGGCCGCTTCCATCTCGGACAGCGGAGCCGGCAGATCCAGTTGGGATTTTAAAAAGATATCCTGGGGGATGTCAGCTATCAGCTCTTTGAAATCCTTGACCCCTATCCGGGCCAGCATCTCCTGAATATTCTCCGGCGTATTGGCAATGTATGGCATAATTTAATGATTTCAAATTTGAAATTTAAAATTGCATATTTGCAATTTTGGTTTAATGTCCGTGCTTTTCCATCTTTTCGTAGGCCTCGGCGTCCATCAGCTTGCCGGCCTGGGAAGCATCGGATAATTTTATCTTGACCATCCAGCCTTTTCCGTAGGCATCCTTGTTGACCAGGTCGGGGGTGCCCTCCAGTTCGCCGTTTATCTCGGCCACCTCGCCGGACAGCGGGGCGTTTAAATCGGATACCGCCTTTACCGCCTCCACGGTGCCGAATGGCTTGCCCATCTCGACTTTGGAACCGATGGCCGGCATCTCCACGAAGACGATGTCCCCCAGTTCGCCCTGGGCGAAATCGCTGATGCCGATGGTGGCGATGTCGCCTTCTATCCTGGCCCACTCATGGCTGGCGGCGTATTTCAAATCCTTGGGAAAGTTCATGATTCCTCCAACTTTTTTGTATTTGATATTTTATCCATTCGAAAGCAAAATAATTTTGCTAATCAATGACCCTGCGGCAGAGACCGCAGGGTATGTCAGGTTGTTGTTATTCCCCTGACAACCTACGGTTTTCAAACTTTCCCTTTACATGGTATCCCTGTGGCAGAGACCACGGGGAATTGCAAGTTAAATGTAAAACGCTGTAGTTCTATTATATGTAACGTTTGGCATATGGTGCGTGCCAGCCATCCCTTTCCATGTGCGATTCAGTAAACAAAAAGCGATGCACCCGTGCATACGAAATCAACTATCCAAAAGCGGGGCGGCATGCAATATATGCCCTGTTGTGTGCAGTGGTTCATTAATGATAACTCCATGTAAAATCAATCATTTTAGTGAGGTCATCGAAAAACATTACATAACCATCTCCATTGTATCTTGATGACCAAAAAATTATTTCGCTCTTACCATTATTATCATAATCACCCGCATCTATTAAAGTATTTATTGAATTATCATCGTCTGTAAATTCGTCTTGACTAAAATTATAATCAATGATCTTTGAAATATTTATTAATTCTCCAGAATTTGATTTATAAATCCAAACTGGATACGAAATCATTCCATTATTATTTGTTATAATTCCTATTTGAATCAATTGGTTAAGAGTGTTTGATTGATACGATTTCAAATATTTCAATTGTTTTATTTCAATATTTTGCAATGAAGGGAAAGTTTTTGCAATGTATGATTTATAAATAGGAAATATTTTCTCCAAGTCAGATAACTCAGGATTAAAAGGCTTCCATTTTTCAGGGTCATTACAGTTTGGATGCGATACAACAATTAATGGTCTATATTCTTTCTCATTTGCCCAACTAGAAAAATCAAAATTACATGAACCTATTGTAGGTAAAGTCTTTCCTATAGTGCTATGATATGAATCTCTTGGATATGTCCAAATGGCATCCTTACATTTTATTTGTTCTCTCTTTGAATAAAAAAATCCAATATTTTTACTATCAAACGCAACATACCATTCTCTTCCAGATGGATAAATGCTATAATCTGCAATTTTCTTTTCTAATGATATCCATTGATTATCATTTTTATAAAACAAAGGGCGGACTATCTTTTTTACATTTGTATCTTGTATTGCATCATATGTGTTATCCGGCCAAGTACTTCTTTTTGTCTCAAGTGCACCAATATATAAAATATCATCTCTTTTGATTTCCTGATTTTGAGAAAACAAATTACTGTAATTGGTGATGAATATTAGTATGATGATTATTCTTTTCATATTTTTTGTCATTCAGGATTCCTACCATTGCACACAACGTCTGCGGGTTTGTGAAATAGCCGTCCGCAGCAGTGGATGGCATTGCGTTTGCCTTCAAATAAGACTATTGTATTCGTATTATAGGATGCAAACGCCATGCCATAGGCTATTTACAGCGAACACGACCGTTGCAGATTTGCAAAGTGTGAGCCACAAACCCGTTTGTTATGCACAGATACATGTCTTACTTCATGTTTTCGGGAATGTCATTATTTAAAAAATTAATATATTGATATGATGCAACTTGAGGTAATGGTGAGGAAGTAACAATTTCAATTCGAATAAAAGTGTTTGGTTTATCAATTTCAGCTTTATAAAATAATGTTGCTATTTCAAAAGTGCCAGCCGTAGTATAACTCGTGCCTCGTGCGATACTCTTGAATGATGCACTTTTCAGGTTGCCAAAGGCAGGAACAATTTGTTTGTTAAACATATCTTTAAATTGATCAATAGTATAAGCAGATTTAAAATTTGGCAAATAATCATTATATGCGGCTTCTAAGTCTCCACCAATGTATTTTTGTACATGATTATTTGTAAATGAAATGACTGTAGAGTCGCTTGTGGAAGTCGTTTCAGAAACATTATTTTTATTATCTTTTTGAGTAGATGAGCAACCAATAACGATTGCGATTAGGAGTGGGAAAAGATGCTTCATTGTCTTTCACTTTTTGTAATTGGCTATAACTACTGGATTAGCGAAGTGCGTGCCTGCACGCCGCAGTGTGTTACGGCACGCAGGCGTGTATTTTTGGTTTTAGCTGGGGGTAACGGTGCGTATATCACGGACCAGTAACGGGCTTCACGCACCTTTATTATTTCTTAATTGAACTGTGCTTCCAGAACGGCGTCTCGGCCACCTTGGCCGGTATCATCTTGCCGCGGATCTCCACCTGCAGCTCGGTGCCGGTCTTGGCAAGCTCGCTCTTAACATAGGCGGTGCCGATTCCCTTGGATACCGACGGCGAGAACACCCCGCTGACCACCTCGCCCACCTGGGAGCCGTCCTTGAATACCTTGTAATGCTGTCGGGGAAAGGCGTTGCCCTCCACCTCGAAACCCACCAATTTTCGCTTGACGCCTTCGGCCTTCTGTTTTAACAGGACATCCTTGCCGATAAAATCGCCTTCCTTTTTCAGCTTGGTGATCCAGCCCAGTCCGGCCTCCAGAGGAGAGGTGGTCTTGTCGATATCGTTGCCGTACAGGCAGTATTTCATTTCCAATCTTAATGAATCCCTGGCTCCCAGTCCGCTGGGCTGGAGGTTGAATTCCCGGCCGGCCTTAAAGAGAGCCTCCCATATCTGCCCGGCGTATTTAACATCAAAATACAGCTCGAAGCCGTCCTCGCCGGTATATCCGGTGCGGGAGACTATCATCTCGATCCCGTCCACCTTTCCAGTCTTGAACCAGTAGAATTTCATGTCGGACAGCTTGAGATCGCATATCTTCTGCAGCAGGGGCTCGGCCTTGGGGCCCTGCAGGGCCAACTGGGCAACTTCGGGGCTGGTGTTTTTTAATGTGACATCGAAAAATTTTGACTGCTCCTGCAGCCAGGCGAAGTCCTTGTCCAGGTTGGAGGCGTTGACCACCAGAAAATAGTGATCGGGAAAACGATAGACCAACAGATCGTCCACAATACCAGCATCCGGGTAGCACATGGCCGAATACTGCACCTGGTCCACTTCCAGCACCGCCGGGTCGTTGATAGTGACGTAGGAAACGAATTTCAGGGCCTCCGGGCCCCAAACCTCGATCTCGCCCATGTGAGAAACATCAAACAGGCCGACGGCGCTTCTGACGTGCCGGTGTTCCCCTATGATCCCGGTATACTGCACCGGCATTAAAAATCCTGCGAAGGGGACCATTTTCCCGCCAGCGGCCACATGTTGTTCATAGAAGGGAGTTTTGTTCTCCATTTTGCTCCTATTAAGAAAATATATTACGGATTTAATGAACTAACTGATATTAATTTTTATCCGGAAGCAAGGCTTCAATATCTTTAATGTTACTTTCTTATGACCCTTCACAACCAAGGCGGGTTGCTATTTTCAGGGCAGGCGCCGAAAGCAACCAAAGACGCCGTCCTGAGAAGGACATCATGCCTGCCTTGTCGAAGGAAGTCTTTACCGCCCAGTTCCGCGGACAGTAAGGCCTACGCCCCGGCACTCATTGAACCAGAACAAGCAGGATATCCATGATGCAATGACTGCTTTCTCGGGGCTGAAGCATGCGCCGCTTCACTTAAAGGCGGGGTCCCGGGTCGCATCAGCGCTGCTGCCCGACAAAAGCTGCCGTGAAAAATGTTTTGCCTGCGGGGGCCCTGTTTCGTGGTCAAGACATTTAGGCAGCTGGATATCATAAACTTCCGGGCAGCGGTGCAGCGACAGTTCTTCCGCCACCGCAGGTAAATCCATATAGGCG
>JAHJLF010000030.1 GCA_018821925.1 Candidatus Edwardsbacteria bacterium | reverse complement strand
CGATTAAAACTTTTTTCATGAGTTGGATTCCTTTTTAAGGTTTTAAATTAGTTGCTGACCGGCATATTTGTTGCGCCGTTTTTTTGTTTAATCAGGATTTTACCAGTGCCGGTTTTCACCGGCTTTATTCAAGATATTCTCACTTCCCCGCTGTTCCCGTCCACCATGATCTCGTCCCCATCCTTTATCTCCTTGGTCGCCCGGTTCACCCCCACTACCGCCGGAATGCCGTATTCCCGGGCCACGATGGCCCCGTGGCACAGCGCCCCGCCCACCTCCATCACCAGGGCCTTGGCCAGCAGGAATAGGGGGGCCCAGCCGGGCTCGGTATAGGGCGCCACCAGGATCTCGCCCTTGTTTAAAAGGTGGGCCTGTGCCGGCTCCCGGATGATCCTGGCCCTGCCGGTGACTCTGCCGGAAGAGGCCCCGACCCCGCGCAGGACATTTCCTTCTTTGGCTTTCTGGTTGGTGTCCCGCCACTCTCTCCCATCGCTGCGGATGATGAACGGCGGGTCGGAATCCACCTGGTTTTGCCAGTCGTCTTTTCTTTTTTGGATGAACCCCTTAATATTTCCTCTTTTGGAAAATTTCCCGTTCTCGATATCTTTTATCTCGCTCACCGTCAGATAGAAAATATCCTGCCTGTCATCCAGTAGACCCTTTTCGCAATAGTGGCGGCCGATCTCCAGCACTATCCGGCGGCTGCCGGGAAAGCACCTTATCCCGTAGAATTTCTCGTTCTCCCGCAGGGGCAGGCAGTCGTGAATCACATCCGTCATCTTTTGAAACAGCCAACGCCGCGCGGGAAAGATTTTATCGATTGGATTTTGAGAAAGACGATCTTTGGCGGCTTTTATCAACTCCTGGCGTTTGGCCACCGACAATTCGAACTGTTTTACCGGATCGATGTCATCCGGGCCGAACTGGAGATAGCTCTTTATCATCTGGTAAATATAACTGCGGTCCTCCCCCCAGCTGGGATAGCCCATGTCCAGGTCCTTCATACCGCGATGGCCGTAGGCCCTCAGAAATTTATTGACCCGGTCTAGATACTCCGGCCCTGCCGGACATTTGGCCAGCACCGATTCAAACTCTTCAAACCGTGAAACATTCGAACCTTCAAACAATCCCCTGACAGCTTCCGGCATCCGTGACAATTTAAAAAGCTCCAGGGCCGCTTCGGTGGTCTTGTTCCCCTTGATGCCGATCATCAGGTCCTCGTATCTGAAACCGGGCCATTCGCCGGTCAATCGTTTGATGACGTCAAAAGCTACCACCGCCTTGCTGGCGATAAACAGCAGGGGAAAGGCATACCGGGCGGTGACGAATCCAAACAGCCGGGCCTCCTCCAGCAGGTCCAGGTTGGATTTTCCCTCCAGCGGGGTAACATCATATCTGTCGGCCAGGATCCAATATTCGTCGCATTGCCGGTAGATCTGTTTCAGGCTCATGAACCAGGGAAATCCCAAATAGCACTTTATGGCGGTGGCCGCGACGATCATCTTCTGCCATAAATTTATCGGCAATACCGCCGGCTGCAGCTCTCCGTTATGATAGGCCTTTTCGAAAAAGACCGTGGCCTCGTGATCTATCCGTCCCATGATGGGCCGCATGATCCTGCGAAATAACGGGTGGCCGTAGAGCAGGTTCATGTTCCAGTAGGTGCGCCCGTTAACCAGATCGATGATGCTACTGTAATGATAGATCGGTGATCCTTGGTCCACCCCCCAGATGGCCTGGTTGATGGCCGGGACCAGAAAATCGTTGAAGAACGACCAGCTCAGGGGTTTTAGGGGATAAGGCATGTTCTCCCGGGTGTTCCAGTTTGACCAATAGACGGGCGTATTCTTCAGGATCTCCCGGGTGGCGCTATTTCCCCAGATGACAGAGAAAGGCCGTTGGTTATTTTTCACCGCCGTGATATTGCGCGATTGCAGGATGTAAAATTTATCTTTATAAAAAGCCCATTCGATATCCTGGGGACAGCCGAACTGCTTTTCTATTTTCAACGCAATGTCGGTTAAATCCTTTATCCCATCGTCCGACAACAGCTGCTGGTTGTCCGACAGAGTCTTTTCAATTTTCAAAGAACTCTTGTTGATCGCATATTGATCGGGGTTGATCTTTCCCGACACCAGCTTCTCCCCCGGGCCCCGAACAGCGTTGATATGAATAGATCCCTGGTCGCCTGAAACCGGATCGGCGGTAAACGTCACCCCGGAAACTTCTGCCGGCACCATCCGCTGGACGATTACTGCCATGGCGATATTATCATGTCCGATACCATTTTTCACCCGGTAGATGATGGCCCGCTCCGACCACAGCGAGGCCCAGCATTTTATTATTGCCGTTAAAAATTCGTCCGCGTCCTTTATGTTGAGAAAGCTTTCGTACTGTCCGGCAAAGGAGAGGCCCGGCAGGTCCTCGGCCGTGGCCGACGAGCGGACCGCTACCAGATCGTTATCATTGAAAAGCGATCTGTATTTATTTTTTATCTCCCCGGCAATTTTATCGGGAATGGAAATTTCATCGAACAGTTCAGCGATAGCCTGACTTATATTTTTTATTTCATCTGGTCGATCTATATCGATCTTTTTTATCAGTGCCTTCAACCCTTCATCCTTATACCCAAGGATGAGCGCTCGCCGGTAGGCCTCGGTGGTCAGGCACAATCCGTCCGGGACATTGAAACCCGAAGACATCAGTCGGGCCAGGTTGGCTGCCTTGTTGCCGACAATAGAAATATTACATTTGCTTACATCTTTTAAGGATGTAACAAAATTATTCATTTTCGTATATCAATTAACGGATTTAACAATAATCCGTTTTCACATTTTTTATAACCCTTTAACCATTCGTAAATATCTTCTTTTTCCTTTATATAAATATTTTTATATTCAAGCTCGCTTCTTTTGATTTTCTTTATATTTTTCATGCCTTTAACAGTTACAATCATGCCACCTGTCCAACCCCATTTTTCCCGTTCTAATACCATTGCTCCCAAAACAGTTTGTATAACGCCTATCCCGATTTTATCTTTCCACCGTTTTACTTCAACATAGCACCTATCCGGGAGGTTGGTTTGCTTAATGTTATATATCGCACAAATATCTGCCGATGTTTCATAAGAACGACCAACATGTTTTGTTATGAAACCAAGGCTTGATAACAGTTCTGCAATAAGTTTCTCAAAAGTCTCTGGATTCATATTACTTATACTGTTCACATTATACTTTAAATATTTAATTAACTCTGGAGTTATCTCCTTAATTGACGCTAATATATCTGATGTAAATAACTTTTCAGTTTCTTCATCAAGCTTGTTTGATAGCTCTTTGGTTTCGGGATTTGTAAGTATATTGTCAAATTTATCTAATCTATATGACAATAAACGTAGTTTATTAAGTGCTTTGATTTCATTATTCCTTACAGTACTTGCAGAAACATTGAAAATTATACCAACTTCGGCTAATGTTCTTGGCACACCATCATTAAGCCCGAAACGAAGTCTTATAATAGATTCTTCTCTTTTTGATAAAGTCGATAATACTTTTTCAATCTCGTTACGAAGTTCTAAAAAAGATTTTATTGACTCAGCTTGAGATGTTAAGGGATTCATAATATTTGCCACCTATTAATTCAATTTCTCCCACTCCGACCGCAGGATGCCCATCATGATCACGTCGTGGTACTGGCCCTCCCGGAACATCTCCTGCCGCAGCACCCCTTCCTGGCGGAAGCCGCATTTAACGTAGCTTTTGATAGCCCGTTGGTTGAAGGAGAACACCTCCAGCTTGACCTTGTTCATGTTCATCTCATCGAAGATGAAGCGCAGTAAAACCTTCATGGCATCGCTGCCGTATCCTTTGCTACGGTACTGTTCGTCTCCGATGAATATGCCCACCATGGCGTAGCGGTTCTTCCAATCGACCTTGTTCGTCCCGCATCCTCCGATGTATTTCGAGCCGTCCAAAGTTTCAATGGCAAACGAATACGCATCCTTGAATGCGCTCAAGTCATTGAAGAACTTCTCCTCGTCCTCCAGTTTCAGGGGGAAGGGAATCCCTATTACCAGGTTCTTCTTCACCTCGGGATCATTGATGTATTCCAGAGCCTGCGGGATGTCCTCTTTTCGATATGCCCTTAAACGAACCTTCTTTCCATCGTACATCGGTCCTCCTTTATAAAGGATTTTATTTTCTAACTTTTGGTTTTTAATTTTTTGACGAAGTGTATATCCCGGCCCACATCCTTGTATCCCATGGCCTGGTGGGCTTTGTAGCTGCCCATATTTCCGACCCAGGTGTCCGACCCCATGTGCGAGAACCCCCGGCCCACCGCCCATTCCTCGGCTGCTTTTACCAGCGCCCGGCCCACGCCCATTTTGCGAAACTTCGGCTTGACATACCAGCCTTCCAGATAGCCGACATCCTGCCGTCCCGCCCCGTCGGCATAGTTGCGGACCGCAGCCTCAAGGAATCCTGCCGGTTCTCCGCTTAAAGACTCGGCCACCCATGCCGGCTGATCTTTTTTGTCGGCCAGTATCTCTGCCATTTCCTCCCGGTGCTTTTTGGGCGGACAATCGGGCCACAATGCCCGGCGCATGGCCAGCCAATCGTTGCTATCCGTTTTCTTTACTAATCGTATTTTGATGTCTGGCTTGGCTTTCATTTTCCTCTATTATTATTCCGGACCTCTCCCCTACCCCTCTCCTAAAGCATTAGGAGAGGGAAGGGTGAGGTCAAATGTTTAGTTTTACATGCCGTCCAAAAACGACGCGATGGCCGGCCAATAGCCGCTGTCGCTGCTGAGCGAGTTGTGGTCAGCCCCGGTAAATTCCTTTACCGTCACCTTCCCGCCCCATTCTTCGGCCACTTGGTAGGATTGGGTGGGCGGAATGGTTCTGTCGTCCGCAGCCACGATCATCAACAAGGGGGCTTTTATCTGGGGGGCTCGCTCGATGGAGTTGAACTTATATTTAAGTATCAACCCGGCCGGCAATAGCGGGTAGTGAACTTTTGCCAGGGCCTTCAGGCTGGTATATGGAGAAACCAGTATCACGGCGTCAGATCTTTTGTTTTTAGCCAGATAGGTGGCCACCCCGGTGCCGATACTCCGGCCCATGATCGCGATCTTGGGGTCTTTGATGTCCAGCCGGCCGATAAAATGATCGTAGCTTTCGATGGCATCGCTATAAAGCGATCTTTCACTCACCTTCCCTCCGCTTTGGCCGTATCCCCGGTAATTGATCAGGACCAGCGACCAGTCCTTGAACTCCGGGACTTTTTCTATCAGATACGAAACCTCCTCGGCATTGCCGCCGAAATAGAACAGGATCTTTGGCCTGTCGGCAGAACTGTTATTAACAAACCAACCCTTTAAGATTATTCCGTCTTTTGTCTTCAGACTTATTTCTTCAACATTTTTGTAGTTCTTTCTTATGCCTTCGACTTCGGCCTGGCTGATCTTCTGGGGGTAAAAGATCATTTTGTCCTGAAAGATATAAAAAAGCACCAGTCCAAAAAATAAAACGGCTACACCAACTGTTACAATTCTTACAATAGATATCATAAATGTGTTCAATGGCTGCTTCCCTCTTTCTTCAGGTTTATATACGCGCATAGAAATATCCATTTTCACGAGACGGAACTACCATTAACGCTATAGTTCCCTCTATAAGCATAGGCTATCATATTTAAAGCGCAAAAAGCAAGCCGAAATTTGGCTTGCTTTCGCTTCAGACCGGGAACCCTGGTTCGGGCTATCGGAATTCCCGAAAAGCCTTATAGACCAGGGATACCGCCAGGAATCCCAGTATCAAGCCGCTCAGAAAGGAGACCCCGTAGTGCTCGAAAAACCCCATCCCCGGCCGGCCCCTCACCTGAATGGTGCGCAGGACAGTGATGGCCACCGCCAGGGTCAGCCCGGAGCCCCAATAGGCCCACTTGAAAAGCTGACCGATCTTTCTTTTCTCTCCGGCCGCGGCCGGTTTCAATTTCATGATGTAATAAAGGATCACCCCGAGGCCGATGGCCGTCACCGCCAGGTGAATGACATTATGTGCCGGCACGCCGTATTGCGCCCCGTAAAAATGAATGGTAAAGAGGCGTTTCACCAGGAACGGCGCCACATTCTGGAACATCTGCAGGGGATGGGTGAAGGCGTCCAAAAAGAAATGGGTCAGCATGCCAACCAGGGCGGAATAGGTAAAGACCATAAAATTCCTGGGCGTAGCTATGGACCATCTATCCTGGGCCAGTTTATAAAAACGCTTGCCCATGGACGCGGGCAGGCAATATATCAGAGGCTTTTTCACCACATAGTGGAACAGCACCGCCGTCAGGAAGATCAGCGGCAGGTTGAAATACAGCGAGCCCAGCAGGGTGTGGCCCGGCCCCCGAAGCGGATAGAAATGGATGAAGAATTCAAAATCCGGGGCCATGCTGCCCACCACCAGGGCGGTCAGGCTGAAATATTTCGGCCATCTGGCCTTGATAGGCAGGACCATGGCCGGATGTGCGGCGGTAAAAGGCATGCTATTGTTTTATGATTAAATTGTTTGATGCTTATAGACAACTATCGTCATTTTCCGATGCAGAATTTTTCGAATATCCTGTTCAAGATATCATCACCCACGGTCTGGCCGGTTATCTGGCCCAAGTCATCGATGGCCGCCTTGAGATCGCTGGCCAACAGCTCGTATGACAGCTTTTTCTCAAGCCCGTCGATAGCCGTTTTCAAATATTTTAAGCTGTTCTCCATCAACTGCACCTGCCGGGCATTGGCGGCCGAGGCGGCTCCGGCCTCGATGCCCTGTCCGTCGGTAAGCTGGGACACAATGGATCCCTCTAATTCCGGCAGGCCCTGTTCGGTAATAGCCGAGATCCTCAGCCAGGATCTATCGGCTTTACTATTGGAGGGATGGCCCAGATCGCTTTTATTTAACAAAACCAAGCGATGGTATTTTTCGGTCTCGGATAAAAGTCTTTGGTCCTCGGCCGTTATGGGCGATGTGCCGTCCAGCACCAACAGCACCAGGTCGGCCTGCTCCAGCTTGCCCCGGGCCCGGCTGACGCCGTGGGCCTCGATGTTATCGGACGTTTCCCTTAGGCCGGCAGTATCGAACAAACGGACGGGGATGCCCTTGATATCTATCCAGCCCTCCAGCACGTCGCGGGTGGTGCCGGCCGTTTCGGTGACGATGGCCTTCTCCTCCTTGAGCAGCATGTTGAACAGGCTGGATTTCCCCACATTGGGTCTTCCGGCTATCACCACCCGGGCCCCGTCCTTGAGCACCATGGCGGCCCGGCTGCCTTTTAATAATTGTTTGACCTGGCTCTCCGCCAGTTCAATTTTTTTAATGAGGTCCCTTGAATCTGCCGGAGGAAGATCCTCCTCGGGAAAGTCTATCATGGATTCCACCAGGGCGGCCGCATCCAGCAGGCTCTCCCTGACGGCAGCCACCTTGCGGGAGAGCCCCCCGGAGAGCCTTTCTAAGGCGGCCCGGGCGGCGGCGCCGGTCTTGGCGTTGATGATATCGCACACCGCCTCGGCCTGGGCCAGGTCTATCCGGCCGTTAAGAAAGGCCCGCAAAGAGAATTCTCCCGGCCGGGCCGGACGGGCGCCGGCGGCCAGGGCCGCCTCCAGCACCGCGCCGGCCGATGCCGCACCCCCATGGCAGGTGATCTCCACCATCTCCTCGGCGGTAAAAGAATGCGGCGGCTTTAAAACAACCAACATGGCCTCATCAAGCCGGGTGCCTCCGGCATCAACAATATGCCCGTAATACAGCACATGGCTTTTCATAGCCGATGGCCTCACCTTCCCGGAGAAAATGGCATTGCCGATATTGGCCGAATCCGGCCCGGAGATCCTGACCATGGACAGGGCGGCCGGCCCCGTGCCGGTGGCTATGGCGGCTATGGTATCGTTTATTTTCATAATCTTTCTTAATAGACCACGGTAAAGAGTAAGAATACTAAAACTTGGGCTTAAAATCAAGGAATTAATATTCGCGCCTTTAAAAAACGCAAGCCCTTATCGTAAATCAATTTATTTTATCAATAATATTGACATTTATTACTTAAATATGCTAATCTATGCTATTGGAGTTGTAGTATTTGTCTTGATTTTTAACACAACTCACGGGATGCTTTTCCCTTTAATTTATGGTTTGGAGGTAGATCATGAAAAGACATATGTTAATTCTGACGACCCTGATTGTGGCGTTTGGTGCCGCACAAGCTGCGCGGTTTCCGCTTTTGGGCGGGCCGGGACTGATCCATCTACAGTCGGCCAAGGCCGGACAGGGCTTTGGTTTCAGAAGCTTCAACGCCATCACCAATTACGGCGGTCAGAAAGTGTCCTATCTGCCGGGCAGCGATAATTCGTACAGCGACCTGTGGAGCTACAACCTGGTAAATTATTCGCCGATGAATAACCTGGCCTTTATGGTGGTCGGCCTGGCCCATGCCGAGCAATGGAGCATAAACAGCCCCGGAGGAGACAGCCTGGACAACACCCTGGGCTGCCCCGGCGATTTTACCATAGCCGCCAAATACGGCCTCCAGCTTTATGACGGCCAGGTGGACCTGGCGGCCATGCCGATGGTCTCCATTCCCATGGATGAAAAGAAATTTCAGGATTCACCCTCGCAGACCGGGAAGGTTGATTTCGGGGGAAAACTGCTGACCGATATTGCCATGGACAAAACCAGCATCCTGGTAAATGTGGGGTTTTTCACCCGGGGCGACCAGCGTCCCCAGGTCCCGGCCGGGCTGGGTGTCAATTATGAAATAAACAGCCGGTTCTCGGCTTTCATGGAAACCTCGGCTGAACTGCGGATCGGTTCTCTGAAGGATTCCCTGCCCGATTCTATGATTCTTTCAGGGCGGGGCTTCGACCGCACCGAAGCCAGGCTAACTCCCGGACTTCGTTTTGTTCCGCTTCCCTTATTGGGCGTTAACCTGGCCGCCGATATCGGGCTGACCAAGGCCACCCCAGCCTGGCAAGTGGTTCTGGGGCTGGATTTCCCGGCCGCCGCCGGGCTTATCAGGTCCATCATTATGCCCGGCACCATCGCCGGCCTGATAAAACACCGCCGGACCAGCCAGCCGATCAGGGGCATGATCAGCTTCCCCGGCACCAATGTACCGGCGGTGGTCAGCGAGCCCAACGGAAGCTATCAATTAAAGCTGAATCCCGGCACCTACAATATCAAGGTGATGGCCAACGGTTTCCGGACGGTTGACCGGAAGTTAGAGATCAAATCCGGCGAATCGCAGTCCTGGGATCTGACCCTCAGCCCCCGGGAGGGCACCATCAAGGGACAGGTGGCCGATGCCGCCACCGGCAGGCCGGTGCTGGCCGTCATCACCCTGAACGGCAGCGGCGACAGATACAACAACGACCAGGTTACCGGGGGCTTTAGTTTCACCCTGGCCGCCCCAAAAAAATACGATCTGTCTGTGATCGCCCAAGGCTATCAGCCTTATCAAACCAACATCAGTTTGACGGACAAGGAAGAATCCATTCAGAATATCGTACTGCAACCCATTCCTAAACCCAAGCCGGTTCAGCCGGCAGTAGTCCAAAAACCAGCCAAGCCGCCGGTGGCCGCGACGGTAAAGCCCAAACCGGTAAGAACGCCTGCTCCCAAGGCGCCCGGCTTAAGCCCCAAGGAGGTGGCTGGCCTGTATAAGACCGGTGTCAAGCAATACATGAGCGAGGAATACGACAAGGCCGTGGCCACTTTTAAAAAGCTGTTGGCGGCCGACCCCGGAAACACCAAAGCCAAGGATTACCTGAAAAAGAGCCAGGAACGTTTAAAGAAAATTAGAGGATAGTTTCTCTTATGAAATTGTTTCTCCGTTTGATCATAGTGCTGTCCCTGACGGCATCGCTCTCCTGGGCCGCCCGGTTCCCAATCATCGGCGGGCCGGGGCTGGTGCATCTGCAATCGGCCAAGGCCGGCTCCATGTTCGGCTACCGCACGGTAAACTCATTCTCCAGCTACAGCCAGCAGAGCGTCTCCTATCTGGCCGGGGCCGAGAATTCATACAACGACATCTGGAGTCACCAGCTGTTGAGCTTTGCCCCCCTGCCAAATCTGTCGCTGATGCTGAGCGGCCTGGCCCACGGAGAACAATGGACCATCACCAGCCCCGGCGGCGACAGCCTGGACAACACCCTGGGCTGCCCCGGCGACATCACCATCTCTGCCAAATACAGCCTGGCCCTGGCCGATCAAATGGTGGATCTGGGAATAATGCCCATCATCTCGATCCCCATGGACAAGGATAAATATAACGACGGCCCATCCCAAAGCGGCAAGCTGGATTTTGGGGCCAAAATACTGGGCGATATAAATCTCAGGCAGTCCACCATGTATGTAAACCTGGGATTTTTGACCCGGGGCGACCAGCGTCCGCAGGTCCCGGCCGGGGTGGGATATGAGTACGGCTTCAGCCAGAAATTCTCCGCCTTTGCCGAGGTCTCGGCCGAAATGAGAGTGGGCGCGGCAACGGATTCCCTGCCGGATTCCCTAATCCTTTCGGGCCGGGGCTTCGACCGCACCGAGGCTAGGTTCACCCCCGGCATCCATTATGTCCCGCTGGACATCCTGGGCCTCTCCCTTTCGGCCGACATCGGCCTGACCAAGGCCTCTGCCCCCTGGCAGATAACCCTGGGGCTGGATTTGCCGGCCGCCGCCGGGCGGGCCATCTCCGGTGTGATCACCGGGGCCATCGCCGGGTTGATAAAGGACCGCGATACCGGGGTGCCCATGAAGGGTATGATCACCTTCCCCGGCGCCGGGATCCCAGGATCCGTCAGCGACGATATCGGCAAATACCTGGCCGAGCTGCCGCCGGGCGATTACAAGATCCATATCTACGCCAACGGCTATCGCTGGCTGGAGAGGAAGATCAAAGTAGAACCGGGCAAGAAGGAAAAATGGGATCTGACCCTCAAGCGCAAACTGGGGACCATCAAGGGCACCGTGTCCGATGCCGCCACCGGTCAGCCGATCGCAGCCAGCTTCAGTTTCGTGGGCAAAGATCTGCCGGAATTCAGCGCCAATCCCCAAAGCGGGGAGTATAGCACCCTGATTCCCCCGGGGAAATATAACTTATCCGTCACCGCCGACGGGTACCGGTCGCAGAATATGGTGCTGACCACCAGGGACCGCAAGGAGGTCGTCAACGATCTGACCCTGCAGCCCATCGCCTCCGCCCCGGTGGCTTATAATACCACTGCTAGCCGGACCTATCAGCCGCCCCAGGTCTCCGCCCCGGTCGTGCCGCCGGCGCCCAAAACAACCGTATCGGCAAAGCCGGCCAGGACCGTAAAACCCAAAGCCGCAGCTCCCAAGCCGGCCGCCTCGGCCAAACTGTCGGCCGACGAGATCAACGCACTTTACAAGACCGGCGTCAAGCAGTATATGAACGAGGAATACGACAAGGCTGTCAAAACCTTCCAGAAATTATTGAAATCCGATCCCGGCCACGCCAAGGCCAAGGATTATCTGGCCAAGGCCAAGGACCGCCTGAAGAAGATCAAGGGTTAACAGTACAGCTATCGATCATTTCAATTCACCGCAGGGATCCGATAAATTGGTATCGGTTTTTTGCGGTGAAATATATTTGAAACTCAAGCGGGGTATTAAATATGAAACTGATGGACAAGATCCGCCTGGCGATATTCCCCCTGGCTATTCTGATCATGGGCTCATCCTTTATTATGGCTCAGGATGCCTCCTCCTTTAAAAAGGAGGAGTTCTATATGGACTCCGGCCAGCGCCTGCTGATAGAGGTGCACGTCTGGGGCGAGGTCAACAGTCCCGGCATGTACCGGGTGCCGGACGGCTCGACGGTGCTGGACCTTATGTCCAGGGCCGGCGGGCCCACCCAGTATGCCGCCCTTTCCCGGGTAAGGCTGTCGAGCAACGACGGAACCAAACGGCTCAATCAGAAGATAAATATCGACAAATACCTTAACAGCACCAAGGATGTTGACATCCCGGTACTCAAGCCCGGCGACACCGTGATGATCCCGCGCAATGCCCGGTTCTTCTGGAAGGATGCCATCGGTTTTATAGCCGACCTGGCGGTAATCGCCAATGTCTATTACCTGATATCACGGAATAGATAGCCGAACCTATCTGGTCCTACTTTTCTATGGCAGATTTCTTTTATATTGTCATTCCCGATCCCTGTCATGCCTGCGCAGGCAGGCATCCAGGGGTAAACTCCGGAGGGAATCTAACTAAGGATATGGATTCCTGCTTTCTCAGGAATGACGAAAAACGGCTGATTGCAATTGATCGTTCAGGTTGATAAACTATAAACCAAAATAAATTTTCAGACAAGAAAGAGTTCATTCATATTATGTCAGGACCAGTAAGAACCCGCTTCGCCCCCAGCCCCACCGGCTACATGCATATCGGCAATTTGCGCACCGCCCTGTACGCCTATCTTATCGCCCGGGCCATGAACGGCAAGTTCATCCTGCGGATCGAGGATACCGACCAGGAGCGCCTGGTGGAGGGATCGGTCGAGGTTATTTATAATACTTTGAGATTAGTGGGCCTGGAGCACGACGAGGGACCGGATATCGACGGGCCGTTCGGCCCGTACATCCAGAGCCAGCGCAAGGACATTTACAAGGAATGGGCCGAAAAGCTGATCGCCAAAGGCGGGGCCTATCACTGCTTCTGCAGCAAGGAAAAACTGGACTCGCTGCGCAAGGAAGCCGAAGGCAAAGAGACCGTCTTCAAATTCCAGGACCCCTGCCGGGAGCTTGATCCGGCCGAGGCCAAAAAGCGGGCGGTTACCGGCGAACCCTGCGTGGTGCGGCAAAAAATACCACGCGGCGGGAGCACCACCTTCGATGACATGGTTTATGGTTCGGTGACGGTGGAGAACGATACCCTGGAGGACGGAATTCTTTTAAAATCGGACGGACTGCCCACCTACAATTTTGCCAACGTGGTGGACGATCACCTGATGCAGATATCGCACGTCATCCGGGGCAGCGAATATCTGTCCTCGGCGCCGAAATATAACCTGATCTATCAGGCCCTGGGCTGGGAGATCCCGGCCTACATTCATCTGCCTTTGATAATGAAGTCTGCCGGGAAGAAGCTTTCCAAGCGGGAGGGCGACGCCTCCTTCGAGGATTTTTACCACCAGGGCTATCTCGCCGAGGCCATCGTCAATTATATCGCCCTGTTGGGCTGGAATTCCAAGGACGACCGGGAGATCTTTTCGCTGGACGAATTGAAGAAGATATTCAATATATCGGGGCTGAACAATTCCCCGGCCATCTTCGACCCCGACAAACTTAAATGGATGAACGGCGAATATATCCGTAAACTGACTCCCGAGCAGTTCAACCAGATGGCAACGCCCTATTATCAGAAAGCCATTAAAAGAACCGATATCGACTTTATAAAACTCAGCAAGCTGGTCCAGTTAAGAACCGAAGTGTTGAGCGACATCCCCGGGATAGTGGATTTTATAGACACCCTGCCGGAATACGATGTTTCGCTTTACGTGAACAAGAAGATGAAGACTGACCAGGCCGTTTCGCTGGAGTCATTACAACTGGCCCTGACTGTGCTGGGAAGTTTGGAAATTTGGAAACACGAGACAATACATGATGCATTGTTTGGGCTGATAGAGACCCAGGGGCTGAAGACCGGGCAGATGCTGTGGCCTATCCGCACCGCCCTGTCGGGCAAGGAAAGCTCCCCCGGCGGAGCCATTGACCTGGCGGAAGTGCTGGGTAAAGAGGAGACTTTGAGACGAATTTCCAAAGGTATTGATAAATTAGGAGGATGATGTTATGGATAAAAGTTTAAGAGAACGTGATATCGAAGAGGTATTAAAAAACGCAAATTGTTTCCCAAGTGCAGTTGGAGAAGTAAAAGGAATAATGACAGTTTTTGCAAAATGCACGATAGATATATATCAAGCTATTGATCAAGTCAACGGTAATGTTAAAGCCGTTACCAAAGAATTAAACGAAACAAGACAAGAAATAAAAGCCTTCAATGACTCCACATCCAAATTAAGTAAACGTCTTGTTTGGTTAAATGGAATATTAGCATTTGCTACTATCATAGGTGCTATCGCTACAGCAAAAGTGGCAAACCTTTTTTAACTAATTAATAAAATAGATACATGAACAACACCGAAAACACCAAGACCCCCATTGAAGGCGCGGCCGCCACCAATTTCATCCGCGAGGCCGTGGCCGAGGACCTTAAGAGCGGCCGCTTCAAATCGGTTCACACCCGCTTCCCGCCGGAGCCCAACGCCTACCTCCACATCGGCCATGCCAAGGCCATCTGGATAGACTACGGCATTGCTTTGGAATTCAACGGGCTTTTCAACCTGCGCTTCGACGACACCAACCCGGCCAGGGAGGAGCAGGAGTTCGTGGACGCGATAATAGAAGACGTAAAATGGCTGGGGGCCGATTTCGGCGACCGCCTGCTGTTCGCCTCGGACTACTTCGAGCAGATGTATCTATGGGCCGAGGAGCTCATCAAAAAAGGCAAAGGCTACGTCTGCGACCTGGCGGCCGAGGAGGTCAGCAAGACCAGGGGAACCCTGACCGAGCCGGGAAAGAACAGCCCCCATCGCGACCGTGGCGTTGACGAGAACCTGGCCCTGTTCCGCCGGATGAGGGCCGGGGAATTCCCCGACGGCTCCAGGACCTTGCGGGCCAAGATAGACATGACCCACCCCAATCTGAACCTGCGCGACCCGGTGATGTACCGCATTCTGCACACCCCTCACCACCGCCAGGGCGACAAGTGGTGCCTCTACCCCATGTACGACTGGGCCCACGGCCTGGAGGATTCCATCGAGGGCATCACCCATTCGCTGTGCTCGCTGGAATACGAGGACCATCGTCCGCTATACGACTGGTTCCTGGACCAGCTGGGCATCTATCATCCCCGGCAGATAGAGTTCGCCAGGCTTAATATGACCTATACGGTGATGAGCAAGAGAAAATTCATCGACATGGTAAAGACCAAAAAGGTGACAGGATATGATGATCCCCGGCTCTCCACTCTGGCCGGGATGCGCCGCCGCGGTTTCTCCTCGCTGGCCATCAAAAATTTCTGCGAGCGGATCGGGGTGGCCAAGCGCGACAGCCTGGTGGATTATGCCCTGCTGGAGCATTATGTTCGGGAGGACCTTAATAAGCGGGCGCCGCGATATATGGGGATACTCAATCCTGTCAAGGTGGTCATCACCAATTATCCCGAGGGCCAGAGTGAGGAAGTGGACGCGGTCAACAACCCCGAGGATCCCTCGGCCGGAAAACGCAAAGTGCCTTTCTCCCGCGAGCTGTATCTGGAGCGGGACGATTTCATGGAGGAGCCGCACAAGAAATTCTACCGCCTGTCGCCGGGCCGCGAGGTGCGCCTACGCTGGGCTTATTTCATCACCTGCACCGAGGCCATAAAGGATGCTTCGGGAAACATCACCGAACTTCGCTGCACCTACGACCCGGCCACCAAGGGCGGCGATGCCCCGGATGGCCGCAAGGTCAAGGCCACTTTGCACTGGGTGTCGGCCAAACATGCCATTGAGGCCGAGGCCCGGCTTTATGACAAGCTGTTCACCAAAGAGAATCCGGACGATGCCCCGGAGGGGCAGGATTTTACCGCCAACCTAAATCCGGATTCGCTGAAAATCATCCCCTCCTGCAAATGCGAACCGGCCTTGGCCAAGGTCAAGCCGGGGGAAGCTATACAATTGGAACGTCTGGCATATTTCTGCGTCGACCCGGATTCCAGGGAAGGCAAGCTGGTGCTCAACCGCACCGTGCCGTTGAAGGAATCCTGGGGCAAAGCAGTCAAGGAGTAAATAAATTAAAGACCCCACCCTTTATCCCTCTCCTAATGCGTTAGGGGAGGGGCAGGGGTGGGGTCAATCAATTGACGTATAATTACATCTATGGTAAAATTACATTCATGAAAGACATCAAGCTAAAAAAAGTAGAATGGCTCTATCTGTGGTTCATTCTGGGCCTTTCTTTGCTGACCCTGATCTTCCTGCCAAAATTGAAAGGTTGGCCGCAGATATTCTACATCTACGGACTAACCCTGGCGGCCTATGCTCTGGTGATATTTCTGAATACTCGCTGGCCCAATAAATTCACCAAGACCCTCCGCCATTTAGCGCCCTACGCCGGGATACTGCCAGTCTTCCAGAGCCTGGGCTATATTACCCAGTATATCCGGCCCGACCTGGACAGCTATCTAATAAAGATTGATTTCGCCATGTTCGGGGTTCATCCCACCGTCTGGCTGGAGCGAATGACCTTTCCCTGGATGGTGGATTTGCTGGCCCTGGCTTATTCCAGTTATTATTTTCTGCCGGTGGTTCTGGCCGTCTTTTTACATTTCGACCAAAAGCACCACGAGTTGGAGCATCTTTTTCTGGCGGTAACTATCGGGTTTTTCATCTCCTATGTGGGATACCTGCTGGTGCCGGCCGTCGGGCCGCGCTTTACCCTGACCGGCCAACAAGCCGCCCCGGTCAAGGGCCTTTTCTGGGGCAACCAGATCCTGGATTTCCTGACCGCCAACGAATTCAATAAAAGGGATTGCTTCCCCTCCGGCCATACCGGCATAACCCTGATAGTGCTGTACTACGCCCACGCCCATCACAAAAAACTGTTCGCCTTCATGCTGCCGGTGGGGATATTGCTGATCATGGCCACGGTTTTCTTAAGGCTGCATTATGTGATAGACGTCATCGCCGGGTTCGTGCTGGCCGCGCTGGCTATCATCATCACCGAGCTATGGAACCCGCATTTCCTGCCGGTGAAAGACAAAGAAAAAGAGGCCGCCCAGAATTAGGGCGGCCTCTTTTATTATTACCTAACCCCTGCCCACTTCGCAAGGTAAAATAAAATTCTCCTCAGTGCAGGCCCTTCCCCGACGGGGAAGGGGTTTTACAAGTCAGGTTATCTTTTTCTCATATACCCGGTAGGTTTTGTAGATCTTCGACCCCACCGCCTCGGCCAACCGGTTCATCATGACGTTATTCTCCAGCACCCAGGAAAGCTCCCCTGTCTTGAAGCCCTTTCTGACGGCGTTTTCAAAGACCCGGCTGATCAGCCCGGCCTCTATCCCCCGGTGCTGGTAGTCGCTAACCACACCGGCGGTCAGCACCCTGGCGTGGGTGATCTTTCTTTTATGCCACAGGAATTTTATCATCTCCAGCGGGCCCATCCTGCCGTTCAGCTTTTTGATGACGTAATTGTAATCCGGCAGGGCCCACAGCGAGCCCACCGGCTTCTGCCCATCGAAGGCGAAAATCACGAAATCCGGGTCCACGATATCCTTGAAATTTTCGGCGTAATGATCTATCTCGTGTTCGGTCAGGGGAACAAATCCCCAGTTATGGCTCCAGGCCTGGTTGTAGACCTCCTTGAATATCTTCACCTCCTGGGCGAACTTTTTTTTATCGATGCTCCGGAAGGTGATCCCCTTCCTCTCCACCCTCTCAGCCAGCAGTCTTACCCGCCGGCCATCCATCTTCTCCACGTCGAAGAAATAGGCATAAAAATCTATGGCTTTTACCAGGCCGCATCCCTCGATAAGTTTTGGATAATAGGGCGGGTTGTAGGTCATTTCTATCACCGGCGGGGAGTCGAAGGCGTCTATCAGCAGGCCGGCGGTGTCGTTGGTGGTGAAGTTGAACGGGCCCCGAATGGTGTCCATGCCCTGTTCTTTCAGCCAGTTCCCGGTAGCAGTAAACAGGGCCTGAACGGCATTCTGGTCATCTATACATTCAAAGAAACCGAAGAAGCCGCATTTCTCTTTATGAAAATCATTACTGTTGTCGTCGATGTGGGCGGAAATGCGTCCGATGCTTTGGCCGTTCCGCTGGGCCAGAAAGTAGGCGGCCCGGGCATGTTCAAAGAAGGCGTTCTTCCCTGTATCCAGCATCTTGCGCTGCTCGGCGATCAGCGGCGGCACCCAGCAGGGGTCGTTTCGATAGATGCCCCATGGCAGCTTTATGAAATCATCAATATCCGCCCGACTGACCGCCTGCTTGATAATGATATCATCCGGCATGAGAACCTTTCTTCTAAGATCTGCCACAAATAATGATTTGCCTCCGAGAGATCAGATCTGTCTTTTCATCGCTGTGATTATTTTTTTTGATTATGGAAATAATAGTATTCCGGTTTTATTTTCGTGTGTTTAGTGGGTAAAAAAGCGTATTAGCAGCCCCTACTTGATCAGATCGCCCAGCCGCGGAAAGCGGATATTCTTCCAGAACATCCAGAAGGGCTCGCCGTTCTCCGAATCCCAGGACCAGTAGATGAACAGCGCCCGGCCCCTAAGTAGATTCTTGGGCAGGGGACCCCAGAAGCGTGAATCCAGCGAGTTGTCCCGGTTGTCGCCCATGGCGAAGATGTTCCCCGGCGGAATCACCACCGGACCGAAGTTGTCGCGCATCCAGCCCAGCTGGACGAATTTTCTTTCCTCCCAGGCCTTCTGATAATCCGGCTTCCAGATATTCTTGACTGTGTCCCTGTTCTGGGTGCTGTCCCAGGCCTTGTGGACGGCATAGAGCTCATCGGGCCTTTTGCCGTTAACATAGAGGTCCTGGCCGATCACCTCCACGGTGTCGCCCTCCACCGCCACGCAGCGCTTGATGAAATCGCGCCCGTCCAGCGGGTATTTGAACACCACGATATCGCCGGGCTCCGGCGGCCGGATGCCCGGCAGGATCACCCGGTCGGTGAATGGGATCTTGGTGCCGTAGATGAACTTGTTGACCATCAGAAAATCCCCCACCAGCAGGGTGTCCTCCATGGAGCCGGATGGTATCTTGAAGGCCTGGATCAATAGACTACGGATAATCAGAGCCATCACCGCCGCCCAGATTATGGACTCCGCCCAGTCCCGGTACCAGGACTTCTTGCGGTTATTGTGAGCTTTCAGCATGTTATATTTTTGGTTTTTTATTTTTAAATATTTTTTAGCTCAGTATCTTGCCTATGCGGTTCAGCCTGAACCGCTGCCAGAATTTACCTAGCGGAATGTCGGACTGCTTGTCCCACGACCAGTAGATGAACATCACCCTCCCCCGGATGTTCTTTTTGGGCAGCGGCCCCCAGTAACGGGAATCGAATGATTCGTCGCGATTGTCGCCCATCATGAAGTAGCAGTCCGGCGGAACGACTATCGGCCCGAAGTTGTCGCGCACCCAGTAGCGGTCGGAGTTTCGTCCGCTTTCCCAGTCTCCCTGGATCGTTCGTGGGTTGATGAAGACCTGCGGGAACGGATATTCCTCGGGATCGGTATGCTGGACGAACTTTTGTTCCATCTTTTTGCCGTTCAGGTAGAGATCCTTGTTCTTCACCTCGATAGTGTCGCCGGGCAGGCCGATACAGCGCTTGACTAGGGTCAGTCCGTCGTAGGGGCTGCGGAAGATCACCATCTGTCCCGGCCTGGGCGAGGTCATCGAAAGCACTGTCTTATCGGTAAAGGGGATGTGGAGGCCGTAGGTGAATTTCTCAGCGAACAGCCGGTCGCCCGGCAGGATGGTCTTCTCCATGGAGCCGGTGGGCACCTCGTAGGCCTCCAGCAGAAAGGGGTTGATGATGAATTTGACCACGATCACCGCAAACAGCAGCGGCCACAGCCAGTCGTGCCAGAATTTTTTAAAAGATTTGTTATTCATATCATTCAAAATATTATAGTTTGCTTTTTATTTTGCCACAAAAGGCACAGAACACACAAAGATATTGATCGCTCTCAATAACACCAAATATCTAACCCCATAATCCATTCCCTATCATCTATTCCCCGTTAGTCCCCCACTTTTAAAACCGCCAGGAAGGCCTCCTGGGGGATCTCCACGTTGCCCACCTGCTTCATCCGCTTCTTGCCCTCCTTCTGTTTCTCCAGCAGTTTCCGCTTGCGGGTGATGTCCCCGCCGTAGCACTTGGCGGTGACGTTCTTGCGGTAAGCCTTGACCGACTCCCGGGCGATGATCCGGCTGCCGATGGCGGCCTGGATGGCGATCTCGTACTGCTGTCTCGGTATCAGCTTGCGCAGCTTCCCCACCAGGGTCTTGCCCCATTCGAAGGAGTGCTGCTTGTGGACGATGGAGGACAGCGCGTCCAGCGGATCCCCGTTGATCAGGATATCCAGCTTGACCAGCTCGGACTGGCGGTATTCCAGCATCTCGTAGTCCAACGAGGCATAGCCCTTGGAGAGACTTTTGAGTTTATCGTAAAAATCGAAGATGATCTCGGCCAGCGGAAACTCGTAGAACAGTATCCCTCTAGTGGGATCCAGGTATTCCAGTTTTTTATAGATGCCCCGCCGGTCCTGCCCCAGCTTCATGATGTTGCCAATGAACTCGGCCGGCACCACGATCTCGGCGGCCACATACGGCTCCTCCACCTTTTCAATGCTGACCTCGGAGGGCATCTCGGCCGGGTTGTCCACCTGCAGGACGGTTCCGTCGGTCTTGTAGACCTTGTACTCCACGTTGGGCACGGTGTTGATCAGGGAAAGATTGTATTCCCGCTCCAGGCGCTCCTGGACGATCTCCATGTGCAGCATGCCCAAAAACCCGCAGCGGAAACCGAAGCCCAGGGCCCCCGAGGTCTCGGGGATGTAGGACAGGGCCGAGTCGTTGAGCACCAGTTTTTCCAGGGCCTCCCGCAGTTCGGGATACTGCTGGTTCTCGGTGGGATACAGCCCGGCGTAGACCATGGGCTTGACCTGCTTGTAGCCCGGCAAGGGGCCTTGGGCCGGATGTTCGGCGTCGGTGATGGTGTCGCCCACCCGGGCGTCGGAGACGGTCCTGATGCCGGCCACCACGTAGCCCACCTCGCCGGTCAGCAATATATCCTTGGGATACATGCCCAGCTTGAGGGTCCCCACCTCGGTGACCTCGAAGATCTTTTCGTTGGAGAACAGCTTGATCTGCATGCCCTTCTTCAAACTGCCCTCTACCATCCGGATGTACGGCACCGCCCCGCGGTAGACGTCGAAGATGCAGTCGAAGATCATGGCCCGGGGCGGCCCCTCGGTTTTCCCGGAGGGCGCCGGGATCTTTTCGATGATCACCTGCAGCAGTTTGTCGATGCCCAGGCCTGTCTTGGCGCTGACCAATAATATGTCCTCGTCGTCGCATCCAATTAGTTCGATGATCTGCTGTTTACTACGCTCCACCTCGGCCGAGGGCAGGTCTATCTTATTGATGACCGGGATGATGGTCAGGTTGTGGTTGACCGCCTGGTAGAGGTTGGCTACCGTTTGGGCCTCCACCCCCTGGGTAGCATCCACCACCAGGATGGCGCCCTCGCAGGCCGCCAGGGAACGGGAAACCTCGTAGCCGAAATCCACGTGGCCCGGAGTGTCTATCAGGTTGAAGATATAATCCTGTCCGCTGGGGGAGCGGTAGTTCATCTTGACCGGATGCATCTTGATGGTGATGCCCCGCTCCCGCTCCAGGTCCATGCTGTCCAGCACCTGCTCCTGCATGTCCTTCTTCATGATGGACCCGGTGGTCTCCAATAGACGGTCGGCCAGGGTGGATTTCCCATGGTCTATATGGGCGATTATGCAGAAATTTCTAATGTTAGCTTGGGACAATTATTTGTGCTCCTGAAAAATTATTTTGCCGCAAAGCGATGCGCTGAGTTTACCGAAGTGACGCGAAGAACGCCAAGTTATTTTATTTGTTGGTCATGACAGTTAATGCAACACCATAATGACGCGATAAAAACCAATCGCTTTGACTTTGTTGAAATACAAAGGAAAATTCGCCCTTGCTCCAAAACGGCAAGCTTGCTAAGGTATATTGACCAATGTTGAGATCAAAATTATGAATGCCGCTGAAAGCTGTTATATAATCGTATTTGCCACTAACGAAAAGATGCGATTTTTGCCCTCTCCAATTCCACAAACGGATCGGCGTTAATAGTTTCACGTTACATCCAAATTGTGGACTTAACGTTTTTTTGTTCTCATTGATATTTACAGTTTCAATAGTAGTTAATTTATCATACGCTCGGTATTCATCTTTAAACCCAAGATAGGTACAACCGATTTCGGGACATAAATATAGATTTTCAGTAATTGGTAAACGATAATGAATCAACAACGGGATGGTAAAATCAATAAGCACATAGGGTGCGATTTTTTCGTTACTGTTTTCGATAGTGTCTGGCCCCGTAAGCCCTAATAAACTATTTGAGCTGTATGCGATACCAAGTGAAGTGGAAAAAGATTTCTTTCCAACACAAATATTAGCTTCTATAAAAGATAAATATGGTGTAAGATTTTTTTCGCCACTGTGCGCCTCTGGCAAATAACACCGTATATATTTACCAAACCCAACATTACAGGAAACCCCACCATACCAGTTTAACACATTAGTTGAATCATACCTGTATTGGTAAACTAATTTTACTGGTTCCTTGCGGTAAAAGGGATATTTATTACCCAGTATTATTTGGCCGGTTTTTCTATCAAAGTTACCACCCGTAAAATAATTAATCGTATCTTGCTCATGATAAATACCTATTATGTCAGATACATTTTGATACCATGCTATATCTAATAAACTGTCGTTTAGGCCCCCCAAGTTACTCCATAACATCAATTCCGTAGTTAGAATTGTATCTTTTTTGTTGGACGTGATTGTGTTTCCGGAAACAACCGACGCCAAGCTATCTTGCCCTGATGCTATCCCCGCGGAAGCTATGGCAATTACTAATATATATGTTAATTTTCGTTTCATCGTACTGAATACTGTATACAGGTTACAGGCTACCCTTTTTGGCCCCCCTGCTTAAATCCCTCCGCCGCCTTGACAAACCTCTCGAACAGTCTTCTCTGCTCCGGCATGGTCTCGGCGATCCGCTCGGGATGCCACTGCACTCCCAGCATGAACCCTGCCTCACCGGAGCAGGATTCCAGGCCCTCGATCACACCGTCCGGGGTCCAGGCTACGGCCTTAAGACCCGGAGCCAAATCTTTGACCGCCTGGTGATGGACGCTGTTCACCGAGGCCGAGGTGGTTCCCAGGATGGAGGCCAGGCAGGAATCCGGGGCGATGCTGACCGAGTGCACCAGCTCATCTGGGGTCTGCTCCCGCATATGGTCAAAGGCCGTGCCCTGTTCGTCGTTGATGTCCTGGTAAAGCGAGCCGCCCAGGGCGACATTCATTATCTGCATGCCCCGGCAGATGCCGAACATGGGCATTTTTCTGCTGGCAGCCTTCTTGATCATTGCCAGCTCGAACTCATCCCGAAGCGGATTGAAAAATTTTGCCTTGGGATGATTCTCGGCGCCCAGGTGCTTGGCTTCAATATCGCCCCCGCCGATTAGCAACAGCCCATCCATCATATCCAGGGCCTCGTCACAGCGATCAACGATGGACGGCACCACTATGGGATACCCTCCGGCCCCGGTCACGGCCCGGACATAGGGCCCGGTCAGGATATGGTGGTAGCTGGTCTGGTCGGGGCTGCGCAGGGCGGTAAGCCCGATTATGGGATCTTTCATATGCTCTTTCCTGGCCGCTGTTCGTTTGGTTGATCTTGGGGCAACCTGCGAGGGTTTATCATATCATAAATTATGGTGTTTTCGCAAGCAGACATTCGGCTTATATTTCCCCCCGCCGTCACACTATCGAATACCTAGAGGGAACTAATTTGGATTATTACTCTTGCAATTAAATAGATCAATAATCCTTATCGTTTATCGAACATCCTTGTTGTCATGCCATTGAAGAATGGCATCCAGGCCTGGATTCCCGACCTCTCCCCGCCTGCCGGCTTCCCTCTCCAATGTGGAGAGGGAATGAGGGAGCGGTCAGGGAATGACACATTGCGCCATTTATTCGCCGAAGCAATAAAAAAAACATTTGACAACCGGACGGTATTTTGATATCATCTATATAGCCATATAGCTATATAAGCATTTCAAGGCATACATTATGAAAAATTTAGTCAAGGTGTTCAAGGCCCTGGGGGACAAGAACCGGATTAGAATACTCAAAATGCTTCAGGATAATCCCCGGAGCGTAAATGAGTTAACCACGGTCCTGGGCATCTCCCAGCCCAGCGTTTCCCGCCACCTGCGTCAGCTCAAGGATGCGGGACTGGTTGAGGACAAACGGGACACCCTATGGGTCAACTACCGGCTGTCCGCCGCCGCCGCCAATGAATACGTCCCGATCCTTCTTAAGCATATCACCCAATGGGCCAACCAGGACAGCATGGTCAGCGACGATCACCTGAGGATGAACAAGGTATGCCGGAAAAGCCCGGTGAAAATACCGAGGAAAAAGAAATTGCCCTAACCCTGCCCAAGGGGACCCGTGAATAAACCGGCCAATCGCCGCCCCGGGCAACGGTTTCGACAGTCAATAATCATAAACATAACCGAGATAACCCATGAATCACTTCTTTTTCTCCAGCGAAATTAGCGATGTCGTCCAGCAGGAAAATCTTCTGCCCGATGGTTTACTAAACCGGCTGCATTCGGCCTATCCTCAATACTCCGGGTTTAGAGAGAAGACAAAAATCTTATTCAACGATAAAGCACAGTATGTGGGCTTGGAGGGTTTCCGGGAGATCGTGGAAATACTGCGAAAAAACGGCATCGAGTTAAGAGATATCCGGGAGCGGGAGTTATTTATCGAGGTTTACCGCTTTATGGCCACCCGGCACGTTTTAAACACAATAAACTGGCTGGATTTTGAAAAAGATTCCGTCTTTCAGTTGGTTTTTCCCCAGCCCGGCATGATACGCTCCGATGTAACCCAGGCTTACTTAAACGCCCAAACCGAGGCTCAGCGGCAAAAAGTAGTGAAGGATCACATCAGGGAGACCAACCCCCACGACGGCAAGCAAAAACTGAACAAACCGGCTTTCCGGAACAGGGATGGGGAGGTCGAGATCGTCGACGGCAGCCAGCACAAGTATCCCCAGTGCCAGCTTATCTTCGACATCCAGACCCAGCATTGCTTTGCCTTCTGCAATTACTGCTTCCGGCACGCCCAGGTCCGGGGCGATGAGGATATGTTCTGTCAGAAAGACGTTAGCCAGATACACCAATACCTCAGACAGCACCAGGAGGTGACTGACATCCTGATCACCGGCGGCGACGCCGGCTATCTGACCGCTGATCGCTTTGCGGAATACATCAACCCGATCATTGAGGATCCCGAACTGCTGCACATCAAGACGGTCCGCCTGGGCACCCGCGTTCTGACATACCATCCAGAGCTCATTCTTTCCCGGGATTACGACCAGATGCTTGGATTGTTCAGGAAACTCAAGGATCACGGCATCCAACTGGCGTTCATGTCCCATTTCTCCACCCCCAGGGAGATCCTCAACCCCAGCACTATTGCAGCCATCAGGAGATTACAGGCGCACGGCGCGACCGTCAAGAGCCAGAGTCCCATTATGAATCACATCAGTCTGTTCACCAACGAAAAAGGCGAAGTGGACGTCGATCGTTCGGCCCAGAACTGGATCGACCTGGGCAACGTGCTGGCCATGCTTTCGGTAGGGTTTCACTCCATGTATTGCGCCAGGCCCACCGGCGAGCATCACTACTTCACAGCGCCGCTGGCCGACATAAACAAGGTGTTCAGCAAGGTATATCGTTCCCTGGCTTCCATAAACCGACCCTCCAGATACATCACCATGACCTCCTCGGCTGGTAAGATATCGCTGCTGGGGACAGTCGAGGTAAACGGCGAAACCGTTTTTGCCCTGAAGTTCAACGAGGCCCGGGATATGGCCTGGATGGACAAGGTTTACCTGGCAAAATACGACGAAAAAGAAAATACCATCGCCAATCTGAAGCCCTACGGCGCTGACAAGCATTTCTACGAGGACGAGTTGGCGGACATTGAAAAGCGGCTGGAGGAATCCGTGGCCAAGCCCCATCAGGACAAGCCGGACCTAACCGCAACGGTCCTGGCCGCGAACAACCATGATCAATAAGATAGTAACATCTACCGCCCAGGCGGTGGCCGATATCTTTGACGGGGCCACGGTAATGATAGCCGGCTTCGGCGAGGCCGGCAGCCCCATCGAGCTGATACACGCCTTAATAGACCACGGGGCAAAAAATCTCACAGTGGTCAGCAACAACACCGGCAACGGTCATGTTGGACTGGCGGCCCTGATTGAGAACCGCCAGGTTAAAAAAATGATCTGCTCCTTCCCCCGAACCGCCCAGTCGGTGGTCTTCCCGGAGCTGTACTGCAAAGGGGAGATCGAGCTTGAGCTGGTGCCCCAGGGAACCCTGGCCGAAAGGATAAGGGCCGGAGGGGCCGGCATCCCCGCATTCTATACCCCCACCTCGGTAAACACGCCGCTGGCCGAGGGCAAGGAGGCCAGGATCTTCGACGGAAAGACCTACCTGCTGGAGCCCGGACTAACAGCCGATTTCGCCCTGATCAAATGCAAGACCGCCGACCGCTACGGCAATCTGCTTTATAATAAGACGGCCCGTAACTTCTCCCCCATCATGTGCATGGCCGCTCGATCCTCCATAGTCCAGGCCGGTCGCATCGTTGCCGTGGGCGAGATCGATCCCGAGGCAGTGATCACCCCGGGGATCTTCGTGCGCAAGGTGGTGGCGGTGCCCAATCCGGCCAGTGAAAACCAACTCCTTAAAGAGAACAAGAGATATCCATGAAAAGTGAAGCCGTAAAAGGATGGACCCGCGAGCAGATGGCCCAGAAGGTCGCCCAGAACATACCCGACGGCTCTTATGTCAACCTAGGCATCGGACTGCCGGAGCTGGTTGCTAATTACATTCCGGAAGGAAGCGAGGTGCTGTTCCATACCGAGAACGGCCTGCTGGGGGTGGGGCCCTCCCCCCTGCCGGGCCAAGAGGACGATGAGCTGATCAACGCCGGAAAGAGGTCGGTGACGGCCATAAAGGGCGCCTGCTATTTTCACCATGCCGACAGTTTTGCCATGGTCCGGGGCGGGCATATTGACATCTGCGTGCTGGGGGCCTTCCAGATCTCGGGCGGCGGCGACCTGGCCAACTGGTCTACCGGGGAGCCCAATGCCATCCCGGCGGTGGGCGGAGCCATGGACCTGGTCCAGGGCGTCAAGACCATTTTTGTGATCACCCAGCATACCACCAAAACCGGGGAAGCGAAGATCGTGAAAGAATGCACCTGCCCGCTTACCGGCAAAGGGGTGGTCGACAGGATATTCACGGAATACGCCGTTATCGAAGTGAGGAGTGACGGATTGCATGTTTTGGAGATGGCGCCGGGCGTGGAATTCGATTTTCTCCAGAGCATAACGGCGGTTCCGCTTCATACCAAATAAAATGTCGGAGGGTTTTAGGATGACTGACGGATTAAATGACGGCAATGCCGTAACCAACACCGAGGAAGCCTTGTATAAAAGGGCCTGCGAGTGCCTGCCGGGCGGAGTCAGCCGCAATCTGGTCTACCGCAAGCCCCATCCGTTCTATGTTTCCAGCGCTTCGGGATGCTATGTTACCGACATCAACGGAGTAAAGCATGTGGATTTCGCCAATAATATCGCCTCGCTCATCCATGGACACGCGCATCCGGCCATAGTCGAGGCCGTCTGCGCCCAGATACGGAGGGGCACCGCCTTCACCATTGGGACCGAGGTTGAGATCCAGTTGGCCGAACTTTTGTGCAATCGGGTCCCCGGCTTTCAGAAGATACGTTTTGTAAATTCCGGCACCGAAGCGGTCATGGCCATGATCAAGACCGCCAGGGCCTTTACCGGCAAGCCCAAGATCGCCAAGGCGGAGGGCGGATACCACGGCAGTTACGACTGTGCCGAGACCAGCCAGAGCGCCAACCCATCGAACTGGGGCAACCCGGACCTGCCGAACAAGGTGCCGAACGTGTACGGCACTCCCCAAGGCGTCCTTGACGACGTGGTCATTTATCCATTCAACGACATCGAAAGAACGATTAAAATTCTTGACCGATATGCCGGGGAGATCGCCTGCGTCATTGTCGATCCCATCCCCCACCGGATAGGGATGATAAAAGCCAGCCAGGAATTCGTCGAAGCGATCCATGCCTGGACCCGCCAGAACGGGGCCTTGCTGGCTTTCGACGAGGTTATCTGTTTCAGGGTCAACTACCAAGGCGCTCAGGGCAATTACACCGTGGCGCCGGACCTCACTTCGCTGGGGAAGATCATCGGCGGCGGCTTTCCGATCGGGGCCTTTGCCGGACGCGACGACGTCATGAGCGTGCTTGACCCGGGCCACAACAGCTTCCGATTTCCCCTGTCCGGAACCTTTTCGGCCAATCCGGTGTCGATGACGGCCGGAAGGGTTGCCATGGAGATGTTCGACCGCCAGGCGGTGAATAAGCTGAATGTTACCGCCCAGATTGCCCGAAAACAGATCTTCGAGGCCGCCCAGGTCGCCGGCCTGCCCATCTGCATCACCGGGGAGGGGTCCATGTTCAAGATCCATTTCCGGGAGAACCCGCCAACCACCTACCGTGAGAGCTACGAGGATGAAAAGGCCAAGAAGATCATCAATCTGTTCCTGGAGCATCTTTACCAAAAGGGCGTGATAATCATCAACTCCTGTTCCTGTGTGTTCTCCACCGTAGTGACCCAGAAGGAGATAGACCTCCTGTCCGAAGCGGCCCTGAGCGGGTTCAGGCACATAAAACCATATTTGAAATAAATATCTATGCAAGACGTTTTCATCTGCGCCGCAGTCAGGACCCCGGTAGGAAAGTACGGGGGGGCTCTTTCATCGGTGAGGGCTGACGATCTGGCGGCAATTCCCCTGAAAACGCTGGTCGATGCCAACCGGGGCGTCGATTGGCCGTCGCTCGATGATGTGATACTGGGCTGCGCCAACCAGGCCGGGGAGGACAACCGGAACGTTGCCCGGATGGCGCTGCTGCTGGCCGGCCTGCCGGAAACCGTATCGGGGCTGACAGTGAACCGTCTGTGCGGATCCGGAATGGATGCCGTGGGCACTGCAGCCAGATTCATCCGGGCCGGAGAGGCGGATCTGATCGTGGCCGGCGGCGTGGAAAGCATGTCCCGGGCTCCGTTTGTGATGGGGAAAGCGGCCGAAGCGTTCTCCCGGAAAATCGAGCTATATGACACCACCATCGGGTGGAGGTTCGTCAACCAGTCGTTTGAAAAAAGATTCGGCACTGAATCCATGATCGAAACGGCCGAGAACATCGCCACCGAATACGGGATCAGCCGGGAGGACCAGGATAGATTTGCCTTCTGGAGCCAGGAGAAAGCGCAGATAGCGCAGAATGACGGCTCATTATCAAGAGAGATCATCCCTGTATATATCCCGCAGCGCAAGGGCGATCCTATAATTATTGACAGGGATGAGCACCCCCGGAAGGTCAGCTTGGGAAAATTAGGGGAGCTTAAGCCGATAACCCGCCCACAAGGAACGATCACCGCCGGCAACTCTTCAGGGATTAACGACGGGGCGGCGGCATTGCTGGTGGCATCCGGGAGTGCCTTAAAAAAATACCACCTGACCCCCCTGGCCAAGATCCTGGGAATGAGCACGGCCGGGGTCCCCCCCAGGATAATGGGAATGGGACCGGTTCCGGCGACAAAAAAACTGTTGGATCGGCTGAAACTGACGCTAAATGATATGGACATTTTGGAAATCAACGAAGCCTTTGCCGCACAGGCGCTGGGCTGTATCCGGGAATTGGGTCTGGCCGATAACGATGCCCGGATCAACCCCCTGGGTGGGGCCATCGCCCTTGGTCATCCGTTGGGTATGAGCGGCGCCAGAATTCTTGTCTCCGCCTCCCTCCAATTGCAGAAAAGCAATCTAAAGAGGGCGCTGTGCACCATGTGTGTTGGGGTGGGACAGGGTATTGCAATGGTGATCGAGAGGGTCTGAAAATCGTTTAATTCCATCTGCTTTTAAAAGCCCCGCTTTTTATGCGGGGCTTTTTATTGCTCTATTGTTGGAGGGCTTTTTTATGTCTAGGAAACTGCATGTTTGGATGACGCTGCTGATAACGAGACCGGTTATATGGTCGACCCTGATAAATTAATCCCAAAGTAATTTCTGTTTTGGCTTGACGCAGTATTTTTTTTGAGGTAAAATACCAATTCCAACACCACGTCAACGTAAATCACTATTACCATAAGGAGTTATTCAAATGGCCAAGTACAAGATAGCCTGGTTGCCGGGCGACGGCATCGGGATCGAGGCCCTGGAAGCCGCCAAGATAGTGCTGGACAAGGTCAAGCTGGATGCCGAGTACATCCACGGCGACATCGGTTGGGAGTTCTGGTGCAAGGAGGGCGATTCCTTCCCCCAAAGGACCATTGACCTGTTGGGCAAGGTTGACGCCGCCATGTTCGGCGCCATCACCTCCAAGCCGGTCAAGGCCGCCGAGAAGGAGCTGGTTCCCGAGCTGCAGGGCAAGGGCATGGTCTACCGCTCGCCCATCGTCCGGATGCGCCAGCTGTTCGACCTGTACACCTGCCTGCGCCCCTGCAGGGCTTTCCCCGGCAATCCCATCAATTACAAGGAGGGCATCGACCTGGTGGTGTTCCGGGAGAACACCGAGGACCTGTACGCCGGGGTGGAATTTTCCCCGGTGCCCCAGGAGGTCAAAGACGTCCTGCTGAAGAACGCCAAGGGCTTCGCCGCCTTCAAGGATGTGGCCCTGGACCAGTACGCCATCACCTGCAAGATCAACACCCGCAAGGGTTCGGAGCGGATCATCCGGGCGGCCTTCGAATACGCCAAGAAATACGGCCGCAAGAAGGTGACCATTATCCACAAGGCCAACGTGGTGCGGGCCACCGAGGGGCTGTTCCTGGAGATCGGCAAGGAAGTGGCCAAGGATTACCCCGGCATCCAGTGCGACGACGCCAACATCGACGCCATCTGCATGTGGCTGCTGAAGAACCCCATGAACTACGAGGTGCTGGTGGCCACCAATATGTTCGGCGACATCGTCTCCGACCTGTGCGCCCAGATGGTGGGCGGCCTGGGCTTCGGCTGCTCCGGCAACATCGGCGAAAAACTGGCGGTATTCGAACCCACCCACGGCTCGGCACCCAAATACGCCGGGATGTACAAGTGCAACCCCATCGCCACCATTCTGGCGGCCAAAATGATGCTGACCTGGCTGGGCGAGACCGAGAAAGCCGACAAGATAGAAAAGGCCACCGCCGAGGTGATCAAGGAGGGCAAGGTTAAAACCTACGACATGGGTGGCACCAACAAGACCCTGGAAATGGCCGAGGCCATCGCCAAAAAATTATAAAACAAACCATGTAGGGGCGCATCGCGATGCGCCCCTACAATTCACGGGTTGTCATTCCTGCGGAAGCAGGAATCCAGGCCTTTCTATGGATTCCCGCCTGCGCGGGAATGACCGGCAGCGGAGTACACCAACCACAAATTATAATATTAAAAATTATGTCTGAAATTTATATTCACGAGGTGGGCCTGCGGGACGGTCTGCAGATCGAAAAACAGCCGGTGCCTACGGACGTCAAGATCAAATGGATCGACGATCTGATGGGTTCCGGGGTGGACATCATCCAGGTGGGCTCCTTCGTCCATCAGGTGAAGGTGCCCCAGATGGCCGACACCGACGCCCTGTTCGAGCACTATGCCAAGAACGGCAAAAAGAGGCCGGAGGCCGTCCTATCCGGGTTGGTGCTCAACGAAAAGGGTTTCGAGCGGGGGCTGGCCTGCGGGGTGGAGATGTTCTGCATGGGCGTCTCGGCCTCCGAGACCCACAGCCAGAAGAACACCGGCATGAGCCCGACCAAGGCCATGGGCCAGATCCTGTCTATGGCTAAAAAGGCCCAGGACGCCGGCAAGAAGGTCCAGGCCTCGGTGCAGTCGGCCTTCGGCTGCGGCTTCGACGGGGCCATTCCTGAAGACAAGGTGCTGGCCATGGTCAAAAAATACCTGGAGGCCGGGATCAGGAACATCAGCCTGGCCGACACCGCCGGGCACGCCAATCCCCAGCAGGTGGAGCGGCTGTTCTCCGCCATCCGGAAGATGGATCCCAAGGTGGAACTGGCCTGCCATTTCCACAATACTTATGGGTTGGGAATGGCCAACTGCTATGCCGCCATCAACGCCGGAGTGAAGTACATCGAGACGGCGGTGGGCGGACTTGGGGGATGCCCCTTCACCAAGGTGGCGGCCGGGAACGTCGGCACCGAGGATTTCGTCCACTCCCTGCAGCGGGCCGAGCTCCGGACCGACATCGACCTGTTCCGCCTGCTGGATGTCGCTCAGGAGGTTTCCGTGTTCTTTAACCGCGAATTGCCGGGCGCCGTGCTCAAGTCCGGCTCACTTATAAAGCCGAGGCCGAAAAAAATGATGAATAACATCCGGGTGCTGGACATGACCAACGTCCTGTCCGGGCCCTTCTCCACCATGCACCTGGCCCTGTTGGGGGCCGAGGTGATCAAGATCGAGAACCCCGAGGGCGGCGACCTGGCCCGCAAGCTGGGCGCGGTTCCGGCCCTGAATCAAAAGTTGATGGGAACCTCGTTCCTGGCCCAGAACGCCAACAAGAAATCCATTACGCTTAATTTGAAGGCCGAAGAGGCCAAGGAGATCTTCCGTAAGCTTATAAAGACCGCCGACGTGGTGGTGGAGAATTTCCGTCCCGGCGTGATGGACCGTTTGGGCTTCTCCTATGCCGAGATCAAAAAGATAAATCCGAAAATAGTCTACTGCGCCATCTCCGGGTTCGGCCAGGCCGGGCCCGACGCCTTCAAGCCGGCCTACGACCAGATCATCCAGGGCCTGTCCGGGGTGATGGACGTCAACGGCGACGAGCGCCTGCACCCACTTAGGGCTGGCTTCCCGGTGTGCGATACGGTGGGGGGCCTCAATGCCGCCTTCGCCATCATGGCCGCCCTGTATTACCGGGAGAAGACCGGCGAGGGCCAGTTCATAGACATCGCCCTTTTGGACTCCATCATGCCCCTGATGGGCTGGGTGGCGGCCAATCTGCTGATCGGCGGACAGCAGCCGGTGGCTATGGGCAACGACAATTTCACCGCCGCGCCATCGGGCATGTTTGTGACCAAGGACGGCTTCGTCAACATCGCGGCCAACCAGCAGAAACAGTGGGAGGATCTGGCCACCGTGCTGGGCGTGCCGGAACTGCTGACCGATCCCCGGTTCCAGGAGCGGGATACCCGCAAGAAGAACCGAAAAGAACTGACCCCCCTGCTGGAGGCCAAGCTTAAACAGCAGACCACCGACTATTGGGTGGAGGCGCTGAACGCCAAGGGCATCCCCACCGGCGACATCTTCAGCTTAGAGAAGGCCCTGGCCGCCGAGCAGGTGAAATACCGCAAGACCATCGAAAGCATCAAGGACCCGGACCTGGGCGAGCTGAAGCTGTTCAACCTGTCGGCCAAGTTCTCGGCCACCCCGGCTTCAATCGACGCCCCGCCCCCGACTTTGGGCCAGCACCAAAACGAGATCCTTACCCAGTTGGGCTACACGGCGGAACAGATCACGGCCATGAAGGAAAAGGCTGCGATCTGAGATATTATAACCAATGACCTCCAAAGTGAAGAATATTAAAATAATAGCTTTACTTTATGAAAAACAACACACGCATTCTTCCCGAAAAAGTAACTAAACCTATACAATTACTAGCTGCATGGCTTTCGGGACTAATTATTGTTGACGGGATTTATTTATTTGCTGCAATACAGATTAATAGCCCCAGCTGGGCTTCGGGTCTATTAGTTATTGCCTCTATCATTAATGTACCTTTATTTCTATTAAGCATTTTTATGCTACAAACAAAATTTCGCCCAGAAATGCAGGAAGATAGCTATTATTCTAAGTATCTTGAACAGAAATATACCCTCGGTGAGCGTTCCGCATCTAAAACGGATATTGAGACACTAAATAAAAAACTAGCAGAAGAAATCATACGGGAAATCGGGCCAACTGCTGGTAGTAAAAAACAACGCGTGGTAGAACTCCTCCAAACATCTGAGATACATAGAATCGCATACAGCGAGGGACATCGAAGAGTTCTTTCAGAATTGTTCCTTAATCCACAAGAATGGCCAACTTTAGTTGATGCTTATAGAAATGATCCGGTATTTTTAGAAGATATTGACGTTCTTGAACAAAATGGTTTGATTACTTACAAAAAAGACGATTTAAAAACATGTAAATTAACACTACGGGGGACGCAGGTCGCTGAACTTGCTAAGAAAGATAATAACCTCTTTGAGCAAAGAAGGCATTATCCCTCATTTAAGTCAAATTTATAGCGCTTATTATTTACAAAATACACTATCATTTTACATAGGAGTTAAGTAATGGGAATGACAATGGTCCAAAAGATCCTGGCCAAGGCCGTCGGCCAGGCATCGGTCAAAGTGAACGATGTGGTCGAGCCCAAGGTCAGCCTGGCCATGTCCCACGAGAACGGCGCGCTGGTGATCAACCAATTCAACGAGATCTACAAGGACACCGGGATCGAAGCCAAGGTCTGGGATCCTTCTAAGATCGCCATCATCTTCGACCACCGGGTGCCGGCCGAGAGCTCTAAGACCGCCGGGAACCAGAAGAAGATCCGCGAGTTCGTGGCCAAGCAGGGCATCACCAAGTTCCACGACATCCGGGGCGACGAGGGCGGCATCTGCCACCAGATCCTTCCCGAGAGCGGCTACGACCTGCCGGGCCAGGTAATCGTCGGCACCGACAGCCACACCACCAGCCACGGAGCCTTGGGAGCCTTCTCCTTCGGCATCGGGGCCACCGAGATGGCCGCGGTCTGGGCCCTGGGCAAGATACTGAACGTGGAGGTGCCGGGGACCATCAAGGTGGTGGTCAACGGGACGCTTCCCAAATACGTCGAGCCCAAGGACATCATTCTGCACCTAGTCGGAAAACTGACCGCCGAGGGCGCCAACTTCAAGGTGATAGAGTTTCACGGCGAGACCATCAGAAAGATGTCCACCTCCGGCCGGCTGGTGCTGTGCAATATGACCGTTGAGGCCGGAGCCACCGGCGGCATCGTCCCGCCGGATGCCGAGACCGTGCGCTACCTGAAAAAGGAAGCCGGGGTCAAGAACATCCCCGAACTGTTCGGCCCGGATGCCGACGCTGTTTATGAGCAGGTGGTGGAGATCGACGTTTCAAAACTGGAGCCCCAAATCGCCTTCCCACACACCGTTGACAATGTCAGGCCGGTGGGCGCCGCCAAGGGAATCAAGATCCAGCAGATCGTGATCGGCTCCTGCACCAACGGCCGTCTGGATGACCTGGCCATAGCCGCCGGAATCTTAAAAGGCAAGAAAGTGGCCCGCAGCGTCCGGATGCTGGTGTTCCCGGCCTCCACCCGTATCTACCAGCAGGCTTTGAAGAAGGGTTATGTGGAAATATTCATGAAGGCCGGCGCGGTGGTGATGAACTCCGGCTGCGGCCCCTGCCTGGGCATACACCAGGGGGCTCTGGCCGATGGCGACAAGGCCCTGGCCACAACTAACAGGAATTTCAAGGGGCGGATGGGCAATCCCAACGCCGAGGTCTACCTGAGCTCGGCGGCCACCGCCGCGGCCTCGGCCATCACCGGAGAGATCACCGATCCCCGCACCGTGGCCCCGGCCCCCAAGGTCTCTGTGAAAAGGCCCAAGATCAAAACCGTTAAGCCCAAGGCCAAGAAAAAAGTTGTGGCCAAAAGACCGGCCAAGAAGACCGTGAAAAAAGCCGCCCCTCGACAGGCTCGGGGTCTTAAAAAGAAAGGGAGGAAATAATCATGGGTAAAGTAGTATTGAAACTGGGCGCCGATATCTCCACCGACATCATCTATCCCGGCCGCTTTATGGCCACGGTTCTCCCCACCGAGACCCCCCAGTTCGCCTTCGTGGACGACGCCGCGTTCAACCAGAAGCTGAAATCCAAGCAGATCGAGCCCGGCAGCTTCATCGTGGCCGACAAGAATTTCGGCTGCGGCTCCTCCCGGGAACAGGCCGCCTCCTGCCTGGTGGGCTGGGGCCTGAAGGTGATCGCCAAGAATTTTTCCCGGATATTCCTGCAGAACTCCATCAACGTGGGCCTGTACATGGTGATCTGCCCGACCATCGAGGCCAGTGAGGGCGACGAACTGGTGGTTGAGGGTGGGAACGTCCGGAACGTGACAACGGGGAAAGAATTTCCCATCGTTCCCCTGCCTCAGGCCCGGCAGGCCATCATTGACGCCGGAGGGCTGATACCATATACCAGGAAGATGGTGCTGGCCGGAAAGAAATAGAAACATTTTCCGCAAAAACACATTCTCGGAATAAGAAAGCCCCCGCCGATAGCGGGGGCTTTTTATTATCCTCTTTATCTGTTCTGCTTTAAACAACTAATTATCGTTTCTTGTTCAACCATTGCAGGGGATCCACCGGCTTGCCGCCTTTACGGACCTCGAAATGCAGGATGGGGCCGTCCACCGAGCCACCCACCGTCCCGATCTGCTGGAAGATCTCCACCCGGGATCCGGTGGCCACCAGGATATCGCTCAGGTTTCCATAAAGGGTATAGAAACCCGACTGGTGGTCTATCAGCACCACGTTGCCGTAGCCAATGAATCTCTCGGCGTAGACCACCTTGCCGGCGGCCACCGACCGCACCGGAGCCCCGGTGGCCGACAGGATGTCTATTCCGTTATTCTGGATATAGGTGTTGTATTTTTCGTGTTTCTTCAGGCCGAAGCTGGAGTACAGTTTTCCATCGGCCGGCCAGTTCAGCGAGCCCTGGTTCCTCTCCAGATAGCTGGGAGCCGCCGGTACATGGGAGTTGTGGCTGCGGGCCAGTTCTGCTTTACGTTCCTTCTCCAGGCGGTCGATTATCTTTTGCAGTTTCCTGGCGGCCTCCTGGAGCTCCTTGACCAGCGCCTCCTTGGATGATTTCTCCCGCTGAACTCGGCTTAACAATTTCTTCTGCTTGGCCTCATCAGCACTCAGGTTGGACGCCTCCCGTTCGGTCTCGCCTTTGACCTGGGCCAGGGTCATCAGCTTGCTCTCCCGCTCCTGTTTGTCCTGAACAATCAGACGCTTCTTGCCGTCGATGTTGTTATAGAGCTTCCGGTCTTGTTCGGTTATCAGGCTCATGTACTTGTACCTTTTGGCCATATCGGCAAAGGACCGCTCCGAAACCAGAACCTCCCACTGGTACAGGCCGCCTTTTTTATACATCTCCCTTAAGCGGACGGCCATCAGAGCCTCCTGTTTGACCAGCTGTGATTCGGTGGTCAGCAGCTGCTCCCCCAGGCTTTTCAGGTCCTTGTTCAGGCGGGTTTCCTTCTGCCGGAGGGCCGATAATACCTGCCGGGTCAAGCGGACCTGCTCCGAGGTTCGCTCCAACTGGCCCAGGATGCCTTTCTCCTGCCCCTTGAGCTCCGAGGCCCGGGCCCGGGCTTCTGTCAGTTTGCGTTTGACCTCTTTGAGGGCGTCCTCCTGGTCGTCTATGCCCTGGCCGAAGGTGAGCGACGACAGCGCTAGGGCCAAAAGCAGATATAACGCTCGGGATGTTTTTTTCATTCAGCTTTTCATTGGCTTTCGGGCTTGATGGCCATCTGCCCTCCGGCCTTCCGGATTATTATCTCTCCGAACAAGGCGTCCTGCACCACCCTCACCCGGCCCAGCCGGATCAGCTCCAGCAGGGCGAAGAAAGTGACTACTATCACCAGCTTCCTCCGTTCTCCGGCGAACAGGTCGCTGAAATTCATCTGCTCGTTTTCCATCACCTGCTTCAGTATGAAGTCTATCCGGTCCTCGATGGTGATGTCCTCGCCCACAATCTCGTAGAGCCTCACTTTGTCTATCCGCTCCACCACCTGCCGGAAGGCCGACAACAGCTCGTACAGCCCCACCTCCGGCACCGGCGGTTCGGCCTGGACCTCCTCCTGCTTCTCGATGGCCCCTTTGGGCCGGGGGAACATCAGCCGTTGCACCTCCTCGCGGTCCTCTAAGCGGGAGGCGGCCTCCTTGAATTTCTTGTATTCCAGCAGCTGGCGCACCAGGTCCTTGCGGGGATCCTCCATCTCGCCCTCGATCTCCACGTGATGCGGCAGGAGGAGTTTGGATTTGATCTTCAGCAGGGTGGCGGCCATTACCAGGAACTCCCCGGCCAGGTCGATGTCCAGGGCCTTCATGATCTCGATGTATTCCAGGTACTGCTGGGTGATCCGGGCGATGGGAATGTCGTAGATGTCCAGCTCCTCCTGCCGGATGAGGTATAACAGCAGGTCCAGGGGACCCTCGAAGATCTCCAATTTGACCTGGTATGGTTGGTTAGACATTTATTGTATCTGCTCCTTTATTTCTGGTACTGTCACCCTGAGGCAGACTTCTTGTTAGTCAATCCGAATGGGTGACCGATTTTAATATTTATTTACACACTTCAGCCTGTCGGGCGAGACGTCCTCTCAGTGTGACAATTTTCTGTCAGGCTGAGTGTACTTCACAATAAGGTTAGTTGTAATGCTTACCATTAATTCCCGGGCATCCTTTTTATCTCTTTTTCATTCCATGTCCGTATTGTTTGGGTTTCATCCGGGTTTTTTATTCTTGGTGTTGGTGAATGATTCCAGGCTTTTACCCACTTTTCCATATCATCCTTATTAAAAGGCCACACCGTGATAGTATCTAATCTGCCGCTTTGATTGGTAACTTTAATTGCAAAGTATCTCTTTCTTTGAGATATTACCTCTTTATCCACGTTTATATTTTTAACACATCCTGTCAATGTATCTGGAATTAAAGAATCCTTTAGTGCCAACATAGTCGGTTTAACATCCTTGACTGTCTTTGTATAATAAAGCATCGTCCTGATCTCCAGGGAATATATTCCCATCGGAACATCCACAATCACAAACCTTCCGTCCATGTTGGTATTGGCGCCCATCTTGGTGCCAATAATTTGAACAACAGCGCCAACCATGGGCTCTTTTGTCTTAGCATCAATTACATACCCAGTAAAATAGCCTGTTGAGTCAGCACCTGCAATAACCGGCGAAAACGCTATTGTAGAAACAATAAAACAAAAGGTAAATATTTTTTTCATTGTCTTTAATCTCCCTTTAGGCGTTACCTACCCACACCGCCGTGTCTCTGTGCCTCCGGGGCAGAGTTATTCTGTCTTTTCCATATGCTCCCTCAGCTTGGGCGCCAGTTTAGCCCCCGCGGCGGCCACCGCCAGGGTCATCCCGCTGTTGAACAACAGGGACGGCACCAGGCCCAGGGCCATGGGGTCCTTGGTTATCTGGTAGATCTGCCAGCCCACGATGACCGCGGTCATCTGGATGGAGATGGTGACAAAGAACCTACCGAACAGGAATTTTCGGAAATCGGGTATTTTTAATACGTCGTAAGTCTGGCTTTTGTCGGTCGTCATTTATTTGTCAGATTGATATTTAGACCACCCCTTTGTCCCCTCCTTGATCAAGGAGGGGATCATTGTAATGGTTTGTTCCTGTAAATATTACGGTTTGCTGGGGTATCGTTTTATTTCTTCTTCAGTGTAAACGCGATAAGATGACGTTTTATCCCTTTGTATCATTGGTACATTATCTGCCATATCGTCTGCAGCCTGATTAATAGGTGCCTTGGGATCATGTTTTAGTTTAACTTTAATCCTTGTTAATAAATTATTTTCCACTTTAAATTGATCTGTTAACAAAATGAAGTGGGTCGGTATTTTTACAAACAATCTATAGTTACCGGAAATAACTTCTTTTATTATACATATGCCGTTAATATCCGTGAATACTGTATCTCCAAATCCTTGCGGTATAACCATTGCTCCCGGTAAGAACTCTTTGGTATCAGAATCCAAAACAATCACTTTTAAAGTCCCATACTTTGGCAAGGTGTCGGTTTTTATCAAAGTAGTATCGGTTTGTTGAGCATACAATAAAACACCATTAAGCCAAAGTAGACATGTAATAAAAATTACTTTTTTCATATTGCCCTCACAACATTCACGCTTTTATCATCCCCTCCTTATTCAAGGAGGGGGTAGGGAGTGGTCAATCAGCTTTCGCCGCTATTGCTTTTATGACGCCCTCAATGTTTTCAATGACCTCTTCGTTGGCAAATCTTAATATTTTTATCCCCAGCGCCTCTATGGCTTTCTGCCTGGCTTTATCATAACCCGCCTGCCTCTCCACCTCATGAACGTCACCGTCCAACTCTATGGCCAGTCTCTTTTCGGGACAATAAAAGTCAACTATAAACCCGCCGATGCTATGCTGGCGCCGGAACTTCAAACCGTTCAATTGTTTTTTCTTTAAAAATCGCCAGAGGATTATCTCAGCCTGGGTTGAATTATTGCGCAGATATTTTCTTACCGGTTTATATTCCGGTTTGTTATGTCTCTGCGTCATGCATTAATACTCCAAGCATTTTAGACCACCCCTTTGTCCCCTCCTTGATCAACGAGGGGATAAAAAGGATAGTAGTTTTTCAGATTGCTTCATTTGCCCGGTTCTGCTGTCTTCTCGCAATGACCATTAATAAACCCATCGTCCCCTGTGATCCGTAATCCATTCACCATAATCTATTTCGTCTTCATCACGAACACGCCGTCCCAGTTCTCCGGCGGGGGCAGGACCTTGAAGTCCTCGCAGCGCCCGATATAGGTCTGGCTGGGCCCGTCCTCGGGGTCCACCTCCAGGGCCTGCTGAAACAGGGCGATAGCACCATCCCAGTTCTTGGCCCGGTACTCCGCCAAGCCCTTTAAATAGATCTCCACCGCTTGCTTCTTCTTCTCCGGCACGTCGGCCTCGGACAAGCCCAGCAGTTCGTACACCCGCACCGGCTGTTCCTTGCCCACCACCCTCAGTAGGTCCAGCTCCCGGACCGGATACAGCCCGGTGACCTTGGCGTAGGTGAACTCCGAGATCATGATGGCGGTGCCGTATTCCTTGTTGGCCCCCTCTAAGCGCGAACCCAGGTTAACCGAGTCGCCCATGGCGGTGTATGATTTCTTGCGCTCCGAACCCACGTTGCCCACCGTCACCTGGCCGGTGTTGATTCCGAACCGGGTGAACAGATTGGGCATCTGCCGTTTGGCCAGGTCGGCGTTGAGAACTTTCAGCCGCTGATTCATGGCCCAGACGCACTTGATGCAGGTCTCGGCGTGCTGGGGATCATCGGTGGGGGCGCCCCAGAAGGCCATGATGGCGTCACCCTCGTACTTGCTGATGTATCCGCCGTGCTCCAGCACCACGTCCGACATGTTGCCCAGGTATTCGTTGATCAGGGCGATCAGCCGCTCCGGGGTGCCTAATTTTTCCGAGAACGAGGAGAAGCCCCTGATGTCCGAGAAGAAGACGGTGATCTCCTTCTTGTCGCCGCCCATCAGCAGAAGATCGGGGTTGGCCATGATCTTGTCCACCAGATCCTTGGACATGTAGCCCTGGAACATGTTCTTGATCCAGACCTTCTGCTTCTCCTCGGTCAGGTAGCGGTAGCCCAGAATGGCCATGTTGGTGAACAGCACCACCGCCAGGGGCCGTACCATTTCTATCCAGAGCAGCGACCTTTCAAACACCCAGTTGGCGGCTATTAGATAAAATGCCATAAGCGCGAAAAGAACCAGGCCGGCGATAACCGGCTTGAAGCGCAGGGAGACAAACACCGTCAGCAGGCCGAAGGCTATCAGCATGGCCAATTGTATGTGCCAGGGAATAACCTGCACGAATTTTCCCGACAGCATGGTCTCCATGATGCTGGCGTGGATCTCCGGGCCAGGAAAGATATTTGAGAAGGGCACCACCCGCAGATCCATTAAACCGGCAGCGGTGGCCCCGATGATTACGATCTTATCCTTGAAATATTCGGCCGGTACATTCTCTGTCAGGACATCGGAATATGAGATATAGCGGAATTTCTTGTACTGCCCGAAGTAGGTTATCAACATCCTGCCGTTCTGGTCTATGGGAATCTTTAATTTATCCCCGGCCCGGATATACTTACCCAATTCTACCGTTACCTCTTCTTTTTTGATCCCCAGTATGTCCAGCACGATCTGGAAGTCCATCGAGGCGTAATTGCGGTCATTGAGGGCCAGGAACAGGGGCTGGCGGCGGGTTACCCCGTCATCATCCGGCTCGATGTTGTAATACCCGGTCCCCCGGGCCGATTCCAAAAGGGTCGGAACCGGAGGTGAGAGGGTGGCCACCTGATAGAGATCCCCGGAAGACATGATATATTTATATTTTTCAGTAACTTCGGCAGGGAAGGAGTAAACCCACCTCCGGGTGCTGAGGTCCGAGCTGTCGTTAGGCTCCCCGGTGGACAAGTAGAAGGGAAAATAAGCGATTCCCGACTGCCCGGTCACCGCGCCGAAATCCTGATCGTATCCCCAGGCCTCCAGCACCGTTTGGATTACCTCCGCCGGCGGTAAGATCTTTTGTTTCTTGGGCGTCAATAATAATAATTTTTCCTGAATCTGCTCCGTCTTGGTGTCTTGATAGAGCTGGATCATATTGGGGGTCAGGCTGTCGGACTCCATGAACAGGATATCGAAGGACACCGCCGCCGCGCCGCCCTGGGCCAGATAATCGGCCACCTTGGCATGATACAGCCGGGGCCAATTATAGAATCTGCCTAGCTGGGCCAGTGATGTCTCATCAATATCAACGATCACCACATCATCGATGTCCTGTTCGCCCATCTGGCCCACCCTTAAGCGGTAGCGCAGATCATATGTTTTATTCTCCATCCCCTGGAACAGGCCGGGCCATAAATATGAGACCGCCAGCACCACGGCCACCACGGCGATTCCCACCAAAGCTCCGGTGGTTTTTTTGCTTCTTAGGGCATTGCTCATTTATCCTCCTCCAGTGCTTTGACGAAAGCCTCCACTAATTTGGGATTGAACTGGGTCCCGCTGTCCTGGCGCAGACGTCTGACCGATTCCTCCATCCCCAGCCCTTTCCTGTAGGGCCGGTCGGAGTTCATGGCGTCGTATGAATCCCCCACGCAGATGATCTGGGCATCCAGCGGCACCTGTTCGCCGGACAGGCCGGCCGGATATCCCTTGCCGTCTAATTTCTCGTGGTGATAGCGCACCCCGGGGATGATGGCCTTCATCTGCTTGATGGGCTCCAGGGCCTCGGCCCCCTTGTTGGGGTGGTCCTTGACGATGGCAAATTCCTCTGCCGTCAGGCCGGAAGGTTTCTTTAAGATGGCGTCCGGCATCCCGATCTTGCCCACGTCGTGTAGCAGGGCCGCCAGCTCCAACCGCTTGCGATCCTCAGGCCCGAAGCCCAATTGATCGGCGATCATCAGCGAGTACTGGGTAACCCGAGAGGAATGGCCGGCGGTGTAGTCGTCCTTGGCGTCTATCAGGCTGACCACGGTGCGGATCGAGTTTAAGAATAATTCCTGCAGGTCGGTGTACAGACTGGCGTTCTCGATGGCCACCGCCGCCTGGCGGGCCAGGGTCTCGAACAGCTCCACGTCCTCCAGAGAGAACAGCCCGCCCTTCTTATTGAGCACCTGGGCCACCCCGATCAGCTTATTCTTGGGCTTTAAGGGCACGGTGATGGCGTTGCGGGTGATGAATTTCGATTTCTCGTCCACCTTGGAATAGAAGCGGGGATCCTTGGTGACGTCCGGCACCAGCAGGGTCTGCATATGCTCGGCCGCCCAGCCCACCATCCCCTTGCCCCACGGCACCCGTATCTGTTTGACCGCATCGCCGGCATCGCCGGTGGCGATCTCAAAGAAGAACTCGTGCTTCTCCTCGTCATATAAAAATATGGATGAGGCCTCGGCATCGATGACGTCCTTGGCCACCGTCATCACCGTCTCCAGCACCCGTTTGACGTCTAATGAAGAGGAGATCAAGGCCGATGTTTCGGCCATGGCGGAGATGCGCTCCACCTTCTCCCGGGCCTCGGAATACAGCCGGCTGTTCTCTATTAGGGTGGACAGATGGGCTCCCAGCAGTTCAATGATCTCCAGGTCGTCGTCGTTGTAGTCCTCGTCCCTCAGCTTATTGATCAGCTCCACCACCCCGATCACCTCGGCCCGCGATTTTAAGGGCACGCACAGGATACTGCGGGTGGGGAACTCCACATTGTCGGCGATCTCCTTCTTCCACTTGGGCTCGGAGGCCACGTCATTGACGATCAGCGGGATGCCGGTCTTGGCCACCCAGCCGGCGATGCCCTGCCCGACAGGAACTTCCAGCCCCTCCAGCTTGGGGGCGGCCGGTCCCTTGACGATGGAGAATTTCAAAGTTGTGCGATCGGAGGACAATAACAGTAATGACCCGGCCTCGGAGGGCGCGATCTCTGTCACCAGGTCCATGGCCCGGTCTAAAAGAGGCTGGACATCGAAGGTTCTGGCGGCGATCTCGTTGACCCGCTGGAGCACCTTCAGCTTCATCTTGAGGCTGGAGAGCTCGCTCTTGGCGGTGGGCATCAGGGCGGTCCGGCGGGAGACGGCCCCGTGTATGGTCTTTTTCTTTTTTGGCGCAGGCATGGCATCCCTCCCTGAAAAGGTATTATTATTGATTATATTGTCTAAGTGGTTTGACAAAAATGTTTTAACATCTTATTTTATAACAACAACCGGTTTAAAGCAAGTATTAAATATGTATAAATTTTGGGCAATAACAGACGGGGGTTTCAACCACCAAGGCACCCCCGCTTTTACGGGGTTCACGTATATTTTTTTACTAATGGTTCTCAAGACACAAAGATTTTTGTCCTTTAGTATCATGTCATTGCGAAAAGACACCGGGGGCTGACAAGTGAAGCAATCTGGTTTTTGCCGCAGAAGCATAGGTATGTCCTGCCTCTAATCGGGATTATCGTAGGGGCGGGTCTCAGACCCGCCCCCTTTACCGCCCCGCTGAACCCCGTGTCATTGCGAAAAGACATCCACGCCTGGCAAGAGCCTGCACTGAGCCCGGCACCTTGAATGGCTACCGAAGTGAAGCAATCTACCTAAATTGTCTGGGCAATAAAAAAACCGGTCGTAAGACCGGCAAAAAAACATTATTCAGTTATATCGGTTCCGAATGCTTGTCATTTTTATATCTTAACCGCTCGTTCCTCTTTCAGCGAAAGGCTCACCGCCGCCAGTATCTTCACCACGTCCAGCCCGTTCTGCCCGTCACTCAACGGTTTTTTATGCTCATTAATGCACTCTATAAAATGCCCGGCTTCTATCTTCAGCGGCTCCTGCATCTTAAAATACGGAATATGAATATCGCCGTCCCTCAGGGTCAGCACTTCGTCATAACTGCCATAGCGTTTCTCCTGATTGACCCCCTTGTCGTAGATCCGGATCTTCTCGGTGGCCTCCATGTCGTCGAATGTCACCATCTTCTTGCTCCCCACCACCGTGAATTTGCGGATCTTGTGGGGATCCAGCCACGATACCTGGGCCTGGGCCACCTGCCCGCCGGGGAAATCCAGCGAGAAGAACACCACGTCCTCGATGTCCTTCTGCAGAAAACATTTTCCGTTGGCCAGTGCCTTGTCCGGGTTCTGGTCCATCAAATAGAGCATCACCGAGATGTCGTGGGGGGCCAGGCTCCATAGGGCATTCTCGTTCTTGCGGATGGCTCCCAGGTTGACCCGGGTGGAGTACAGATAGAGGATCTGGCCCAGCTCGCCGCTATTCACCAGTTCCTTCAAATACCTGACCGCCGGATGGTACAGCAGGAGGTGGCCGGTCATCAGTATCAGGTCCTTGTCTTTGGCGATCTTCACCAGCTCCTTGGCATCCTTGACATTGAGGGCCAGGGGTTTCTCCACCATCACGTGCTTGCCGGCCTCTAAAGACATTTTGGCCAGGGCATGGTGCGATTCGGAATTGGTGGCGATCACCACCGCCTGGAGATCTTTGTCCTGCAGGGCCTCTTTAAGCTCCCCGGCCGTTTTGGCGGTCTCGGAAAAATTTTTAGCCCGCTGAAGATTCTTGGGGCTGGCGTCCACCAGCCAGGCTAAAGAAGCCCCTGGTAAGCTGGCATAGGTCCGGACCTGGTTCGTTCCCCACTGGCCGCAGCCTACTACCGCTACTTTGATGTCAGACATTTCTTGTTATATAAAAGTTATTGTATGATTGTTGCGAAGTTTTTTCACCGCAGAGACGCTGAGGTAAATTATTCCCTCTTCTAATGCTTTAGGGGAGGGTGGGGTGGGGTCCGGATCCTAGCCAGTAGCCTCGATACTGCCGGCCGTTGAGTGTTCCGAAGGAATGTATCGAAACACCGGCAACTCGGCCACTGGCTACCCCCGCTTTCCCCCCGGACGCAGGATATCCCAGAACCGCCCTTTGCGTTTGACCTTTTGGCCGTCGTCGCTGTAGTAGTAATAATGATAGTGATAGTAATAATCATAGCTTGAGCCGATCCCGGTCAGGTCTATTTTATTGAGGATCGAACCCAGAATATTGGCGTTGACATTGGTAAGAAGCGATTTTGCCCGGGCCAAAGCCCGGCGGTCGGTGCCGTGGGAGAGCACCACCAGCACCACCCCCTCCACCTGGTTGGACAGCACCGCGGTGTCGGTAACGGTGATCACCGGCGGACTGTCGAACAATATCAGATCGTATTTCCCTTTAAGCTGATTGACCAGCTCTTTCATCCTCTGGGAGCCTAAAAGCTCCGAGGGGTTTGGCGGGATGGCCCCGCAGGTCAGGATGTCCAGGTTCTCCACCCCGGAGGGCTTGATCACCTTTTCCGGGGCCAGCCGCTCGGCCAGAATGTTGGTCATCCCCGGCTCCCGCTCCAGCCCGAATAGCGAATGGACCACCGGGCGCCGCAGGTCGGCGTCTATCAGCAGGGTCTTGGCCCCGGCCAGGGCGGTGGTGAAGGCCAGGTTGGCCACGGTGGTGGACTTGCCCTCCGATGGCGCGGCCGAGGTCACCACGATGGAGCGCAGTGGGGCATCGATCTTGGAGAACTGGATGTTGGTCCGGATGGCCCGGTAGGCCTCGGAGATGGGCGAGCGGGGGGTGTATTTGGTCACCAATGTGGAGGCAATCTTTGTTATCTCGTCCTGGCCGTTTTTCTTTTTCCGGCGTGAGCCTTCTGACTGAATGCTGGGAATTAGGCCCAGCACCGGTATCCCGAAATTGGTCTCTATCTCCTCGGCGGTCTTGACCGAATTGTCCATGGAGTCCAGGAAGAATGACAGGCCCACCCCCAGCACCAGCCCCACCACCAGGCCGATCAAGATATTCAACGCCTTGCGGGGTTTTATTGGACTCAGGGGTTCCTTGGCCGGGTCGATCACCCGGACATTGCCGATCTTGCCGGCCTCAGTGATCTTGGCCTCCTCGTATTTCTCCAGCAGCATCTTATAGATGTTCTCGTTGACATCCTTGGCCCGCAGCAGCCGGGTCAGCTCCAGCTCCTTGTAGGGCAGCTTGGAGAGGTCGCTCTCGTAGCCGGTGCTGAAATCCCTGATGGCCAGCTCCCGGGCCTCCAGGGAGATCAGCTCTATCTGCAGGGGCGGTATCTGGGCCAGCAAGTCGGACATCTCCGGCATAGGCTTGGCCAGGCCCCCTTTATTGATGTTGGCCAGCTCCTCCACCAGCTTATTCTTGGTGGCCTCGATCTGTTTGTTCAGCTTGTGTATCTGGGGGTGTTCCGGCAGGTAGCCCTTGATGGAAAGCTGGGTGGCCTCGATCTGCAGGTCCAGCAGGCTTTTCCTTAGAGAGTCGGCCACCGCACCGGAGGTCATTTTACTGCCGCCATCGGAGAAATCTGCTTTATAATCTAATTTGGAGTAGATGGCTTCCAACTTTTTCTCCAGGGCCATCTTTTGGGTAACGGTAACGGCGTACATCTTGTCTATCTCCGTCATCCGGGACAGCACCTCCCGGGCCTCGTCGGACAGCGATACCACCTGATTGCGGGACTTGAATCCCTTGATGGCATCCTCGGCCTTGGCCAGCCCGGCCTCCACCGCCGGCAGCTGGACCTCGATGAATTTTCTGGTGGATGAGGCCTGCTCCCTCTTGACCTTGGAACTGCGTTCCTTGACCGTCTCGGCCACCAGGTTGACCGCCCGGGCCGCGCTGGCCGGGGTGGGCCCCTGGAATTTTATCAGGATCACGTCGGAGTCCCGGATGGGCTCGGCCGAGATGCCCTTCTTTATCCGCTGGGATAAAATTTGATACCGGCCCTCCTCTGATAACCCCCGGTCCTGGTCCTTAAGTATCTCGGCGGCGGTCTCGGGGTCCAGCTTCTGGGCCACCTCCTCGGCCAGGGTCCGGGCCTTGATCTCCTCAATCTGGTTGACGATGTAGCTCTTGCGGCTGAAGGCATCGGAAACATCGAAAGCAGCAATAGGCTCCCGGCTCTGCTCGAAGATGATGGTGGTCTGGCTCTCGTAGACCGGCGGCAGGGTGAAGTTGGCGATGATGATAGGCAGCAATATCCCGGCCAGGCAGACCAGGATCAGGGTCTTCCTTCTCCATAACAGATCTATCACCTCGTAGAGGCTGGTCTCCTGGGGTTTTATATTCTGCTCAGCGGCCAATATTCACCTGTAATTGATTTGATTTCGGATTAAAAAAAAGGAAGTAATAAATCCGGCGCCCGGCCAAAAGGCTTACTTCCTTTTTTGGGTAATTATTTTTCTCTCTATTCCGGAAGCCTGATGGGCATCAGCAGGTACATCAGGCTATAGTCCTCAGCCTGCTTGGCCGGATTGATCAGGGCGGCCGACAATGAGGTGTTCAGGGAGCAGATCATCTCCTCGGAATCCACGTTCTTGATGATGTCCAGCAGGTAGCTGGCATTGTATCCTATCTCCATATCCTCGCCCTTGAACACTGCGGCGATGGTCTCTCTGGCCTCGCCGATATCCACCGTCTGGCTGGAGAGCTCTATGCTGTCGGCCTTTAAGGAAAGCCTGATTTGATGGGTAAAGGTATCGGACAATATAGCCACCCGGCGCACCGCCGCGGTCAGCAGGTCCACGTTGACGGTCAGGGTCTTTTTGTTGGTCTTAGGGATGGCCTTCTCGTAATCCCGGTAGGGGCCCTCGATATGCCGGGCATAGACTTGGGTGTCCTCAAAACTGAACTGAGAATAGCTGTCATCAAACCGCAGGGTGATCTCGGTATCCGAGCCGGGCAGCATCCGATTGACGATGTTCAGGCCCTTAGGAGACAACAGCAGCTCGCTGTTCTGGGAGATAGGCGGGATCATGGTCTCCAGCATGGCCAGCCGGTGGGCGTCGGTGGTGACAACTTTAAGTTTGTCGCCGCTCATCTGCAGGAATACCCCGCACAGGTCGGGACGGGAGCTGTCGGTGGACACCGCGAATAGGGTCTTCTTGATGATGTTCTGCAGTATTCCGCTGCCAAGTTTGACGCTCTTTTCCTTACTGATCTCCGGTATCTTAGGAAAGTCCTCCTTGGGCAGGCCGATGATATTGAAGCGGCTGCGGTCGCATTTGATGGTTACTTTATTGCCGGTGACCTCAAAATCCACATTTAATGGCGGCAGCTGTTTGATTATCTCGAAGAATTGCTTGGCCGGCACGGTGATGGAACCGTTGCTGGCGGTTTGGGCCTCTATCTGGGTCACAGCCGCTATCTCCAGATCGGTGGCCGATAATTTCAGTTTATTGTTGTTAGCCTCTATCAGGATATTGTTCAGAACCGGAAAAGTGCTCTTAGTCGGCACCACCCCAATCAGGCTCTGTAGGCAGGTGAAAAGTTTCTCCTGGTTAACGGAAAATTTCATTTGATACCGGCTCCAAATTTCTGGTTTTAAATTTATACTTAAGAACTAATATATGATATATCTAAATTATAATAAAAGTCAATAGTAAATCTTGATATTGTTGACGGTTTGATATAAAGCGATGCTGTTGAAAAAATTAAAGAATGTATATCCTGGGGATATGTTTTTGATCAGCTGTTGATATCTGGAGGTGTTGTCAACAGTGGTCAACAGGCAGGTGGGTTAAAATAAAGAAATTAATATTCTATCCACCGTTGATCAACTCAGTTATCCTCTCGGCCTGGGAGGTTATCTCATCGTCTGAGGCTATCATTTTCTTTATCTTGGATATGGCATGCAGCACCGTGGTATGGTCCTTTCCGCCGAAGCGGTTGCCGATATCGTTGAGTGAGGCCGCGGTTAGCTCCCGGCTTAGGTACATGGCCAGCTGCCTGGGCAGCACCAGCTTTTTGATCCGCCTTTTTGACTTGAGAGCCTCTTCGGGGATGGAATAGTAGTTGGCCACTATTTTCTGTATAAGCTCGATGGATATCAGGCGGGATTTTTGGGAGATAATGTTCTTGAGGACCTCCCGGGCAAAATCAACCGTCAGCTCCTGGTCCGACACCGAGGAGAAAGCCACCACTCTTATCAATGCCCCTTCAAGCTCACGGATGTTGGATTTCACCGAAGCGGCGATGAAATAGATGACATCGTTGGGGATGGAGAGGCCGTCCAGCTCGGCCTTCTTTTTGAGAATAGCCGCCCGGGTCTCTAGATCCGGAGCCTGGATGTCGGCCACCAGGCCGCTTTGAAAGCGGGATACCAAGCGCTCCTCCAGATGAGAGATATCCTTGGGCGGCCGGTCGGAGGTCAGGACGATTTGTTTGCGGGCGTCATACAGCGAGTTGAAAGTATGAAATATCTCCTCCTGCAGGCCGGATTTTTCGGACAGGAATTGGACGTCGTCCAGCAGCAGAATATCCAGCGAACGATAACGGTTCTTGAACTCCAGCATCTTGCGGTTCTGAATGGCATAGACCAAGTCGTTCATCAGATTCTCGGCCGGAATATACAGCACCCGGGCCTTTGGCCTCTTGCGCTTGGTGAAATGGCCAATGGCCTGCATCAGATGAGTCTTTCCCAGCCCCACCCCCCCGTAGATGAACAGAGGGTTGTACAGTTTGCCGGGATCCTGGGCGGTGGCGAAAGCGGTGGCGTAGGCGAACTCGTTGCTTTTTCCTATGACGAAGGTATCGAAGATATATCTCTCCCGGAGGCCGCTCTCGCTGGTCGGCTGGGCCGGGACGAATTCGGTTCTCTCCGGTTTTTGACGGGCGGCGGCCTGGGTTTCTCCCACCGGAGGGACCAGGACTATGGAAAGGGGCTTATGAAAAATATCCGAGACCACCTCTTTCATCATATTAAGGTAATGCTGCCCCAGCCATTCCACAAAAAAGTGGTTGGGAACCTTGAGGGTCAGGCTGTCCTCGCCAACCGTCAGGGCGGTCAGAGGCTTTATCCAGGTGTCAAAACTCTGGGAACCTATCCGTTCCTTGATCCTGTCCTGGGACTGGGCCCACAGCGCTTGTATTTGTTGGTTCATAGGATATCCACAATCAGAAAGGCAGTGTTTTTAAGGGTTGTTGAGGGTTGTGGCTTATTACATTAATGGTGATGCAGTTTTTAAGTTCTTAACAGATTTATCCACAGGTGGTCGATCAGCACAAGGTGTTGCATTAAAACAAGTAACACAAATATTCAACAGTTGATTTATTATTTATCCACATGGCCATAGTTGGGGCTAATTTTTGATTTAACAAGGACTTAATACGAAACACCGCCGGGATGGAGTTATCCACACACTTTTCCACAGGATGGCTATAAAAAGAAAAAGAAATCACGGAAATAAAGTCCGCGATTTCATAAAGGGGATACGTATTTATTTGTCAGCCCAGTAAATATATCAGGTTAATCCGAGATTGTCAAGAGAAATTTTAAGGCGCTGTCAATGATTTATCCAGTGATAGGATGGATCGACCGGTTTGCCGTTGATCCGGACCTCGTAATGCAGGTGGGGGCCGGAGCTTTGCCCGGTGGAGCCCACCAGCGCGATCACCTGCCCCTGTTTGACGATCTGTTTTTCTTTGACAAATAGTTTGGCGTTGTGGCCATACATGGTGCTGAATTTCTGGCCGTGGGCTATCTCCACCTTGTTGCCGAAATAATTATCCCATCCGGCAAAGATGACTATGCCGTCGGCCGCCGCCACCACCGGGTCGCCCTCCCGGGCGGCGATATCAATGCCATTATGATTGGCTCCTATTTTTGCCGAGATCCATCCCTTGACCGGCATGATGCTGGGGGTCGAGCGCTCGATGCTCAAGGATACCGTATCTTTGGGGCTGCTCAAGGGAGCCGGTTCTCCGGCAATCGAGGCATTTAACGAGGTGTTCCGGGTAATGTCGTTCAAGGAAAGCAGGACCGGCTGCTGGGAGATGCCCAGCATGTGTTGTAATTTTACCTCGGTTCTTTTTAGGTCGGAGAGCTCCTGTTTCAGCTCTCGCAGCTCGCTGAATTTCTCTTCAACCTCCCGGGTTCTATTTTTCATTATCTCATACTGGCTGGCCCGCCAGAAAATATGGCCGTAATTGACCATGAAAAATATCGCTAGCAGCAGAAATCCGGCCAGCAGAATGGCGATGCGCTTCAGGTTGGTATAGGAGATATCCATCTGCCATGGCGGGGCCTTGTGATGCGGCGCGATTATGAATGATATATAGCGTTCCCGTTTTTTCATTTTTTAGATAATAACAAATATAGAGTTAACAAATCTTGGCTTAGAACCCCTTGGCTTTGAGGTTAGATGAGAGCAGTTTGACCAACAGGTCCACCGTGGCTTTAACGTCGACCATATCCACCATCTCCGAGGCCGAGTGGGCATACCTGGTGGGCACCGACAGCACCCCGGTGGGTATGCCGGACCGGGTCTTGTTGATTACCGACCCGTCGGTGGTGCCGCCCTCCAGAATGTCAAACTGGTAGGGGATCCTGCCGGCCTTGGCGGTATCCACCAGCAGTTTTTTCACTGCCGGGTGGGCCAGCATCCCGGCGTCCTTGATCTTAATGGCGGTCCCCTTGCCCAGCACCGACGGCAGCTTGGGCTTCTCCTCGGGGGTGTCGAAGGCCCCGGTGATGTCCACCGCTATCCCCAGGTCCGGGGCTACCCCGAAAGCGGCGGTGGTGGCCCCCCGCAGCCCCACCTCCTCCTGGGTGGTGAAGACGAAATATATCTGGTTGGGGCTTTTCTTGAGCTGTTTCATGACCTCGATCATGATGGCGCAGCCGATCCGGTCATCCATGGATTTGGCTATAGCCCTGTTTCCCAAGAATTCGCAGGCCCGGTGAAACCCGGCCACGTCGCCCACCGACACCTTGGCCGAGGCTTCTTTATGATCCTTGACACCAATGTCGATATACATCCGGTCCAGCCGCCTGGGGTCGGTCGGCTTCTCCGAGCGCTCCTCGTTGATTGTGCCGATGATGCCGTTTTCGAAGACCACCCGCTGGGCGATGATATTGTAGGGATATATCCCGCCGATATTGGAGAAGCGCAGGAAGCCGTTCTTATCTATATGGGTAATGATGAATCCGATCTCGTCCATGTGGGCCGCCACCATCACCCGGGAGCCCTTACCCTTCTTGATTGCGATCAGGTTGCCCAGCACATCGGTGCTGACCTGGTCGGCCAGCCCCCGGATCTCCTTTTTGATCTGCTCCCTGATCTTGCCCTCGCTGCCGGACGGGCCGTAGGTCTCGGTGAGTCTTTTGATGATGTCTTTCATTAAATAATTCCTTGTAAAGGGTTATCTTTTTTTATAAATATTTATTAACCTAGGGCGTAATGGTTAATATTATTGCTTTTTATCCCCTCTGTCAATGGTAAAAGCCATGGCTTCGGAAACAACTTCATACAGCAGACGTTCCGGGCGGATATTGATCGTATTAAAAAAAGCTTGACTTTATAAAAATTATTGTTATATACTGATGTCCTGCTTAAGGGGCGGCAGATAGTTCCATATATCAATCATGGAGAGCTGATGAGCAAGAAAATAATGATCATCGACGACGAGCCGGCAGTTGGCGAGATGATGACCACCCTGCTGGAGTCTGAGGGGTACGAGGCCATGGTGGCCTACGACGGCCAGGACGGGCTGGAACAGATGGGGAAAACCCCTGCCGACCTGTTGTTGCTGGACTACATGCTGCCCGGTATGGACGGCATCGAGGTGCTGTGCGAGGTCCGGCATCGCTGGCCGGAGCTTCCGGTGATCATGATCACCGCCTTCGGCAGTCCCGAACTTAAGGCCCGGGCAAATAAGTTCAAAGTGGTCGATGTGGTTTCCAAGCCGTTCGATACTCAGAAGCTTCTGGAGCAGATAGCCGTGGCGGTATGATCCGCCGCTGATATTCTATTAATACAACGATCTTTAAAGGGAGCCTCCGGGCTCTCTTTTTTTATTTGACCTTCTTCAGTGCCAGCCGCATCAGCTTCAGGCCGTTCTCGATATCCTTTTTGCTGGACAGACACACCGGCGAATGGATGTAGCGCGAGGGGATGGCCAGCACTACCGTGGGGACGCCGCCTTTGCTTAGGTGGATCCGTCCGGCGTCGGTGCCGCCTATTCCCGGCCGTTTGATCTGATGGGGGATGCGGTTGGCCCGGGCGGTGTCGGTCAACAGTTTCACCAGGCCCTGGTCGCAGAACACCGAGCGGTCCATGATGGTGATTACCGGCCCCAGTCCCAGGCCCGGCACCAGGCTTTCGTCACGTTCTTTGGGCTGGGGCATGTCACCAGCCCCGGTGCCTTCTAGGATGAAGGCCATATCCGGCTCATCCCTATAGGCCGCCACCCGGCCGCCCCGCAAACCGACCTCCTCTTGGGTGGTGAAGGCGGCGTAGATGTCAAAGGGGTATTTTCCCTTAAGCAGTTCGATCATCAGATAACAGCCGATCCGGTCGTCAAAGGCCTTGGCCTTGAGGATTTTCCCCCAGTCCTCGAACTTGGTGTCGAACATCACATAATCGCCCGGGGAGACGAACTTCTGGGCATCCTCCAGGCTGCTGGCTCCGATATCGATCGATAGATCACTGTGAGGAGAAACTTTTTTATGTTCTCCTTTACGGGCAATAAGGTGAATAGCCTTGGAGCCGATCACCCCGGGGATCTTGTCCTTTCCCACCAGCACTTTCTTGGCCAGCAGTACCCGGTTGTCTACCCCGCCCACCTTGTCGAACTGCAGAAATCCCGATTTATCGATGGAGGTGACCATCAATCCCACCTCGTCCATGTGGGCAGCCAGCATCACTTTTAAAGCCCGGCCTGTTCGCCGTAGCTTTTGCGAAGGAGAAGCTTTTTTATAAGCTATCAGGTTGCCCAAGGCGTCCACCCGGATCTGGTCGACGTTCTTGGTGATGTGTTTGCGGACGATGTTGCGGATCTCGCCCTCGCAGCCGCTGACCCCGAATGCGTTGGTGATCTCTGCTATCAATTTCAGATCTAACATTTTATATCCCGTCAATAAAATTATTATAACTAATTCGTGGGTTCTAATGTCGAAAGTAAGGGGCGCGGCGCTTTAGAACAGCGTCACGCATAACTTTGTTGTAGGCATTTATTTGGCAAGAAGGTAAATACATGTTGCAAGAGATACAAGAGATAAACCCAAAGAGAGCAAAAGCATTATCTTGTAAGTATCAACCTGTTTCTTTACCTCCTGAGCAGCAGTCTCAATGCCTTGTACCGCCTGTTGCATTTTTTTAGCTAAAACGTGAATAGATTGAGCATTCTGTGTTGCTGCGGATTGGAGTTCTTCGATCTGTTTTGTTAAAACAGGATCGGCTTTAACGGCTTCAGATTTGGATGTAAAGGCAGGTATTGCAGCGGACGCTATTTGAGCAATGTAAGGCCCAAAGGCTTTGATGATTGCTAAAACCGGAACTGCCATTTTAACTCCCTTAGTTGATGAAATGTTGCCTAACGTCACGGCTCAGTGGTGGCGGGGCCGCTCGCAGGATCGCCATCCACTGGAGCCGATTGTTGGCCTTCTTGTTCTGTCTTCTTTTTCTTTTCAAAGTACTGGCTCACGGCCTGTTTTGCCTTTTCTTTGTCCACTGGTTTTAACATGTATTATATGTTTTGATCAATTGCATAGCCAGTGTTGCCCGGAAGGTCTTTTCAGTCGTCCTTCCATTCCAAGTTTATGTCGTCCAGATCCTGGATGAAACGGGCCAACAGTCTAGCCGAGCGCTCCACGTCCACCGCCGCCAGGGTCTCCACGGGGGTATGCATGTAACGCAGGGGCAGGCCCAGCAGGCCGGTGGGAATGCCCTCTTGGGATATCTGAATATCCACCGCATCGGTCCCGGTGATGCCGGCGCAGGGTTCTATCTGAAAGGGGATCTCCTCGCGCTTGGCCACCTTCTTCAATTTGTCGGCGATGGCCGGGTGGATGTTGGGCCCGACGGTGATGGTGGGTCCCTTGCCGATGGCAAAAGTGTCGTTGTCGGGCACTCCCGGCATATCGCCGTGGGTGACGTCTATGGCTATACCTATGTCGGGATGGATGTCAAAAGCGGAGGTCAGCGCCCCCAGGCCGGACACCTCCTCCTGGACGGTGGCCACCGCATAAACATCCCAGCTGTGATGGCATTTGCTGAGTATCTCCAGGGCCTGGACCATGATGGCGATGCAGGCTCGGTTGTCCATAGCCTTTCCGGCCGCCCGGTCGTTCTTGAGATTGGTAAGTGGCATCCTTAGGGTGGCCAGGTCTCCGATGCTGATTTTGGCTTTGGCCGCCGCCTCATCCAATCCCAAGTCGATATACAGATCCTCCATGGGAATCACCTGGCTCGATTCCTCCGGGGTCTGGAAATGCGGGGGCTTGGCTCCGATGATCCCCGGCAGGGCGATCCGGGTGTCCGGCCCGTACCGGCCGACCGGGTGCAGCATCACCTCCTGGCCCAGCAGCACCCGGGCGTCGAATCCTCCCACCTGGGTGAAGCGCAGGAACCCCCCCGGCTCGATGCCGGTTATCAGCAGGCCGATCTCGTCCAGATGGGCGGCCAGCAGGATCTTTTTGCCGTCCCGGGACAGCCCCTTCTTAAAGGCCACCACGCTGCCCATCTTGTCCACCTTGACCTTGGTGGCGAAGGGGGCCAGCTCCTCCCCGGCGGCGAAGGCGGCCCGGGTCTCGTAGCCGGACGGCCCGGGAGCCGCGGTCAGGCGTTCGATCAGCTTCAGGGTAGGATTCTCTCCGGCCTGGTCCGGGATGTTTTTCTCAAGGGATGTTTTTTTGCGGGACATTATATGCTCCTAAAATGTAATGTATTCAATCAATGGGAGGTATTGGCTTTTGGGATCGAAGATATTCGCCGCTGATGAATTTGAAGACCCGCCAGTCGCAGTCTATGGCGCCGGTAGGGCAGATCCGTTGGCAGTGATAGCAGGCGATGCAGTTTGATTCGTCGATGGACGGATAGGGATTCAGGCTGATGATGCCCTGGGGGCAGCTTTCCACACAAAGGCCGCATTTGGTGCAGGCACTTTCCCGGATCTTTTTTGCCGGAAGCAGATGCTGCCTCATCCGCATGCGTATTTTTCGTTCGCTGAAAAAACCGGCCACGGTCCGGGTGATACAATTCCCGGGGATCTTGGGCTTTTTAAATTCGCCCCGGCTAAGATACGCTCCGGCCTTATGAATGACGTCTTTGGCAAAGGCCTTGGCCTGCAACAGGTCATTTTGGTCGGGATGTCCGTAGGCGGTCAAGGGTTTTCTGTCCGCAAACGGAGGATAGGTATCGACCCCCAAACATTGGAAAAACCCCATGGTCTCCAGGCCCCGGGAGGCGGCCAGCCGGTCGATCCGGGAATACACATCGCCGGGGGTGCCGCCGTGGGTGACAAAAAAGAAGAATGGTTTTGGCCGGCCGGTGTTGCCTTGATCGGGCAGATCATTAAAGAAATGATTGACATTAATGGGCTCCCTGAAATAGAAAGCCGGCAACCCTAACCCGACCAGATCGTAATTGGAGAAGATGGCCGGGTCGGCCTCCTCCAGGCGCAGCAGGGCGCAATCTCCGGCCGCTTTGGCCATCTGTTCCTGGATGGCCTCGGCTATCTTTTGGGTGTTCCCGGTCTGTGAAAAATAGACGATGCAGGCCCGCATCGGTCCCTCCCCAAAAAAGAGATGAAAGACCCGACCGTTAAATATTTATTTTATATCATTTTCAGGTTGAATACAATGATAAAAAACATATTTAAAATAAAAAACCCGAAAGCCTTTTGGCTGCCGGGGAGACAACGGGTGTGTTTATAGAGAGGATTATGTCAGATCGATCCAGAAGCGCATCACTTTTTTACCGGTAATGGTTGATAATATGGTGTTCTCCAGCATTCCGCCGTTGTTCTTGATGACCCGGATGCCCCCGAAGTTGTCCCAGTCGCAGGTAAGCAGAGCCTTGGTTATCTTCAGCTCCACCGCCCGTTCCAGGGTCATTTCCAAAAGGATCGAACCGTACCCCCGGCGGCGCAGGGAGGGCGGCACCTCCAGTAGGATGTGGCCCCCCTCCATCTCTATCTCCGGAGTCAGGTAATGCCGCAGTCGGCTGATTCCGCAGATGGTCTCTTGGTCCGACAGCATCCAAAAGGTGTTGCAGGGCACCCGCCCGTCCGACAGGTCCCGCTCCAGATATTCCCGCTGCAGGTCCTTGATGTAACGGTCAAAGGCCATGCCGTGGACGTCGTATAGATTGGTATAGCGTTGCTCCCCGGCCGCCCGGTAATCGGCCGCCAATTTCCGGAAAGCCTCCTCCTGCTCCATGGAGGGCTCGGCCAGCCCGAGGCGGCTCTTATCTTCTTTGGCTTTTTTTGGTACGGGTATCATACCGGGACACTCCGTGGCCTTTTGGGATGAACGCATAAAGCCGCCTGTTGGCAGGCGGCTTTATCTACTATAATCCCCGGGGCCATATTACAGCGGGGGTCATGGTCCGGTCCGTATCCCGGAAACATGCAGGTGTGCATAAAGATACAGCTGGGCATAGACTGTCCTCCTTATGGATTCATTCTACGCCCGGAAAAGGCTTTTGTCAATATGTTTTTGGAAAATATTTTTTAATCAGCTGTTTCTCCAGCTCCACCGCCCAAAAAACCGAGGTTGCTACAGCCAGGCTCAATGCCAGATCCTTGGCCGCTAAAGGCACCAGTTTAAAAATACCGCTCAGGGGGGGGCAATACAATAAAAGTATTTGCAGCCCCAGAACCAACAACACCGAACCCAAAAGGTGTTTATTGGTAAAGAAGCCGGTGGTAAAGGCAGAAAATCGTTCCGAACGTATGGCCAGGGAATGGCACAACTGGTAAACCGACATGCAGGTGAAGGCCATGGTGCGGGCATATCCCTCGCCGTAGCCCAGGCTCAGTCCGTAGCGGAACAGCACCAGTGTGCCGGCGGCCATCAGCAGGCCCACCCAAACGATGTGTTGCCAAAGGCCGTGGGAGAAAAGGCTCTCTTCGGGGCGGCGCGGCGGACGGTCCAGGATATTCTTTTCGGGCGGCTCCAGCCCTAAGGACAGCGCCGGCAGGGAATCGGTCACCAGGTTGATCCACAGTATCTGTATTGGTATCAGTGGCAGAGGCATATTCATCATAATGGCCGCGAACATGGTCAAAATCTCACCGGAGTTGGTGGAGAGCATGTAGCGGACGAATTTGCGGATGTTGTCGTAGATCCGCCGCCCTTCGGCCACCGCCGCCACGATGGTGGCGAAGTTATCGTCCAGTAGCACCACGTCCGAGGCTTCCTTGGAGACGTCGGACCCGGTTATGCCCATGGCGATGCCGATATCGGCTCCCCTTAAAGCCGGGGCATCATTGACGCCGTCGCCGGTCATGGCCACGATCCGCCCCTTGCTCTGCAGGGCCTGGACTATCTTGATCTTGTCCTCCGGCGAGACCCGGGCGAAGAGGGAGATATGCTCTATCTTTTCCGCCAGCTCCTCCACGCTCAGGGCTTTCAGCTCCATTCCGGTCAGATGCAGATCGCCGGGCGAAAATATCCCCAGCTCCCGGGCGATGGCCAGGGCGGTGGCCGGGTGGTCTCCGGTGATCATCACCGGACGGATGCCGGCACTGCGGCACTGCTCCACTGCGGCCCGGACCTCCTCCCGGGGCGGGTCAATCATGGCAGCCAGCCCCAGGAATGTCAGGCCTCTCTCGATCTCATTTATTTCCAGCTTCTCCGGCAGATCGTCGATGATCTTACAGGCCAGGGCCAGCACCCGCTGTCCGCCATCAGCCAGGGACTTGTTGACCTCGTTAGCCTTAGCGGGAAAGTCCAGACATATCCGCTCCAGATTATCCAGGGCGCCCTTGACATAACAGATATACCGTCCATCGTCCATCCGGTGGATGGTGGTCATCATCTTGCGTTCGGAGTCGAAGGGCAGTTCGCCCGCCCGGGGCAGGTCCTTCTCCAAAGAATCGCGCCACAGCCCGGCCTTGGCGGCCAGGGTCAACAAGGCCCCCTCGGTGGGATCGCCGGTTATCCTCCAGGCATCGGAGCCGGCGGCCTTCTCCTGGAACAGGGTGGCGTCGTTGCACAGGCAGGAGGCCTTCAGTAACTGTAGGAATTGATCGTCAGGTGCGATATTCCCGCCGGGGGACAGGATATTTCCCTGGGGCTGGTAGCCGCCCCCTTCGACATCGTAAAGAATACCTCCACAGAAGACCTTTTTGACCGTCATCTGGTTCTGGGTCAGGGTGCCGGTCTTGTCCGAGCAGATCACCGAGACCGAGCCCAGGGTCTCCACCGCCGGCAGTTTTTTTACCAGGGCGTTCTTCTTGACCATCTTCTGCACACCGAAGGACAGGACGATGGTAATCACCGCTGGCAGGCTCTCTGGGATGGCCGCCACTGCCAGGGAGATGGCGGTCAGCAGCATGATGGATATCGGGATGCCGTGCAGCCACCCGGCCAGAAAGATCACGGCGCACAGGATCACCGTGGCCAGGGCCAGGATCCGGGCCAGCCCGGCCAGCCTTTTCTGCAGCGGGGTCTGGCCCTGCCGGAGGGATTGGATGGACTTTGCTATCTTGCCCAGCTCGGTGCTCATTCCGGTGGCGGCCACCACTGCCCTTCCCCGGCCGTAGACGCAGATGGTGCCCAAAAAGGCCATGTTGTTCCGGTCGGCCAGGGGAACCTCGTTTTCAATGGGGTGAGAAGTTTTTTCCACCGGCAGGGACTCCCCGGTCAGAGAGGATTCCTCTATCTTAAGCGAGGCGGCCTCCAGTATCCGGGCGTCGGCCGGGATGCGGGAGCCGGCCTCGATCAAGATGATATCTCCCGGCACCAGATCCTCCGAGGGGATCTCCAGCACCTTGCCGCTGCGGACCACCTTGGCCAGCGGCTGGGAAAGTTTTTTCAGGGCGGCCATGGCCTGGTCGGCCCGGTATTCCTGCAGGAAGCCGATGACGGCGTTGATCAGGGCGATGGCCAAAATGACGAAGGAATCGGTCAGGTCGTGGGTCAGCCCGGAGATCACCGCCGCGATCAGCAGGATCACCACCATGATATTCTTGAACTGGTCGAAGAATATCTTCAGCGGCCCGACCCGCTTGCCCTCGGCCAGTTTGTTGGGGCCGTATTGGGCCAGGCGCTCAATAACCTGATTGTCCGAAAGGCCGGAGTAATGGTCGGAACCCAGCTCGGTCAGTGATTGTTCTATGGTTTGGTTATAGAGTGGCATAATTTAATTTTAAAAATAAAAGATTAAAAAATCTGAACTCACCCCTGCCCTTCTCTGGGACTTGTGCTGAGTCTATCGAAGCAAAGAGAAGGGGGCACTGCCCATGTTTGTCCGACAGGCGGGGATGAGTTGGGTGAAAAATATTGTCTTAAATATTCTCCGCAATAGCTTGCTTGGTCTGACTGGTGATCTGGTCGTAGTCCATCTGTCCCGGGTAAATGGCTGGGAGGAATTTTAGCGACACCTTGTCGGCCTTGGGTAGCTTGCGGCCAATGGGGAACGAGGCATAGGCCCCGGAGATGGTCACCGGCACCACCGGCACCTGCAGTTCTTTGCTCAATATGGCGAAGGTCTTCTTAAACTCCAACAGATTGCCGTCCCGGCTACGGGCCCCCTCGGGGAAGATGGCCAGGTTTTTGCCCTGCCGGATGGCCGCCGCCGCCTGCTGCAAGGTGCTCTTTAAGTCCCGGTTGATGTCCATCACCAGCAGGTTGCTGTGGTTGGCGTAGAAACGGTTGATGGGTGTTTTAATATGTTTTCCGGCGGTCAGGAAAAAAGTATTTTTGAGTATTTTATTGGGCAGCAGGATGGCCAGGAATATCCCGTCAAGAAAGCTCTGATGGTTGGGGGCCAGGATGAACGGGCCAGGCGGCAGATTCTGCTGTCCCTGTCCCCGCAGGTGGAAGTATAGACGGAACAGGGGCGCGGTGGTCAATTTCATCAGGCATTGCATGAACCGGCTTTGAGGCAGCGGAAAGTCGGTCTTCTCCTGCAGGGTGCTGTGCCAGTCCGACGGCTCTGTGCTGACAGTCTTTTTCTGTTCGGCGATCAGCTGGCTCAGGGCCTCCACCGTATGGTGGGCCACCGATTCCTGGTCCTCCAGTTTAATCCCGTAGTTTTTTTCCAGGAACAGGTCCAGCTCTATCTTTCCCAGGGAATCCAGCCCCAGGTCATACTCCAGATGCTGGTCGGGATAGACCAACTGATCCAGGGCCTTTTCCAGGTAGGTTTTAAGCGCCCGGTATTCTTCGGTGTCGGGATCGGGCCTCAAGCGGTGGGTCTCGGCGGTTTTGGCGTCCATCTGCGGCAGAAGGAATCTTTTCAGTTTGCCCAGCCGGGTCTTGGGCAGTTCGTCATTGACCAGAGTGAAGTGGTGGATCTTCTTGTGGCTGGGCACCGTCAGGTTGAACTTGTCCAGCACCAGCCACTTGATGGTCTCCCGCAGGTTGACCACCTGCTGTTTCTTGACCGCCAGGAAATCGGGGTGGATAACCGCCCCCAGCTTCTCATCCCGGGGGTAGACCCCTATCTCCTTGATCAGCGGGGAGAGAGACAGGATGCGGTTCTCGATCTCCTCGGGATTGATGTTCTTGCCGCTGGACAGGACGATGATCTCCTTCTTGCGCCCGGTGATGAATAGGCGGTTCTTGTTGTCCAGATAGCCCTGGTCGCCGGTGTGCAGCCAGCCGTCCCTTAAAATGGCGGCGGTGTCCTCCGGCTTGTTGTAATAGCCCTTCATTATATTGCGGCCCCGGGCCAGCACCTCGCCGTCAAGTATCCTGACCTCGGTCTGGCTGGTGGGGGTGCCGGGGGAGCCGATCCTTACCTGGCCGGGCTTGGTGAAGGTTATCATCGGGGCGGCCTCGGTCATGCCGAAGCCCTCCAGCACCTCGAAGCCCATGGCGTAAAGGTCGCCGCCCACCCTTTCGTCCAGCTTGGCCCCGCCGGAGATGAAGTATTTGATATGCCCCCCGAAGGCCTCCTGGGCCTTTTTAAAGATCAATCGACCAAAAGCCGGCTGCTTTAACCCACGGGTAAGCTTCAGCAGCATTCTGGCGGCCGGGCTGGCATTGACCTCGTCGATCATCCCCTTGTGGAACAGCCGGTACAGCCGGGGAACCCCGATGATGATGGTGATCCGGTATTGCTTCAGGGCGTTCAGTATCTCCTCGGAGGAGATCTTCTCCAGGATCACCAGGGTGGCGCCGCAATACAGGGTGGCCATGATGGTCCCCATCAGCGGGAAGATGTGGTGGAACGGGAGGATGGCCAGCAGCCGGTCATCGGCGGTGTATATTTTGGTGTTGTCCACCACGTCCTCGATATTGGCCATAATATTGTCGTGGGTCAGCATCACCCCCTTGGGACTGCCGGTGGTGCCGGATGTGTAGATGATGGTGGCGGTCTCATGCTTGTCCGGCTCGTCCGCTATCTTGTCCGGCGCATTTTCCGGCAGAGAAAACTCCTCGAAGGTCAGGATCTCCGGGCGGTAGGCCCCTTCCAGCAAATTGACTGCTTCGGCCAAAACCTCTTTGGTCTTGTGCGAACAGAAGACAGCCGTTGGTCGGCAATCATTTAATATGTAGGCCACCTCATCGGCCGGGGCCAGGTAATCGATGGGCACCGAGATGCCGGCGTTCTTCCATATAGAAAAATATGCATGGATCCACTCTGGGCGGTTCTCGGCAAAGACAGCTGCCCGGTCTCCTTTCTTTAATTGATAGCAGGAGGCGAAGCGGTTCACCAGGGAGATGGTCTCGGCGTAGGATATCTCCCGGCCCCGGTAGATCAGGGCGGCCTTTTTAAAATCTTTGATCAGCAAAATCGATCCTCTTAGTAAATTATCGGTAAAGTTTTACTGGGGAAAAAACAGGTTCAGCGGATAATGGTGATCTTTATTATTCCGGCCTGGCCTCCGCCGTTTACCCGGCAGAAATAAACCCCGTTACCCAACAATCGGCCAGAATAATCACGACCGTACCAGGAGAATTGGTTGTTTCCCGGGGCGGCATTGATGGTCGGTGATTGATATACCAGCCGGCCAGTTATGTCATAGACCGACAGCTTAGCGCTGCCCGGTCTGGGCATGGTAAAACTTATGACAGCTTCTGACCGCATCGGATTCGGCCGGCAGGAAAGCGCCAGCCCCGGCCCGACCCTTGGCTGCGGGTTTTCCCCGGTTGCGCCGCTGGCTGAATAATGTATGGCCGCCCAGGTATCGATAATTCCCCAGCCGTAGGTATTGCTATCAGGACTGGTGCTTCGGCTGGCGGTCATCATCAAGGCCTCCCGCACCTGCATCGGCGTCCAGTCGGGGTGGGCCTCCAGGATCAGGGCGCAGGCCCCGGCCACCAAGGGGGTGGAGCAGGAGGTGCCGGATCCCCGGCCGTAGCTGGTGGTGGTGGTCCAGGAGGCCAGATAGACCTGGGTTCCCTGGGCGCAGACCTCCGGCTTCGGCCTTCCGTCGTAGGTCGGGCCGCGGGAGCTGTAGCTGGCGATGATCCCGAAGGAATCGGTGGCGCCCACCGAGATGATGGAATCGGCGTCGGCCGGGGCGGCCAGGGTTCCCAGCGACGGGCCGGAGTTGGCCATGGCGTTGCAGACGATGATGCCCAGCGATGCGGCATGGCGGGCGGCCAGGGATGAAATGGCGGTGTTGCCGTCCAGGTCTTCGTAGGAATACGAATATTGGGGCAAGTCGAAATCGCGGTAGGCCAGCGAACTGGAGACCACCTCCGCGCCGACCGAGTCGGCCCGTTGCAGGGCGGCCACCCAGTGGTCCTCCTCCACCGGCATCTCCTGGCTCATGTCCTCGGTGTGATAGATGGCCCACAGGGATTTATAGGCCGGGCCGATCAGCTGTCCTGGCACGTAGCCGCCGGCCGCCGACCAGATGGCTGTACCGTGCGCGTCCCAATCGACAGTATCGGCGCTGCTGCAGAAGTCCCATTCGTCCACCAGCCGCCCGGAACTACGGATCGAATCGAAAGCCTGATGGCCCTTGCGGAAGCCGTTGTCGAGCATGGCCACCAGCACCCCGGCCCCGGAATAGCCGGAGTCGTGGCAGATCACGGCGTTGATCAGGCTGTCCTGGGTAAATGACGGGCCATAGTTCAGCAGATGGGCCTTGGGGCTTTCGGTATCCGGCATCTTAGGGCTGATGGTTTCTAATTCCGGCATGATCCTTTTTCTGCGGGCCGGAAGCAGATCGATGGTTTTTACAAAGCTTAGGTTTTGGCAGGTCTTAACCTGCGATCCGGTCATCTCGAAGCTGGCGGCGTTGAACCAGGTTAATGACTGTCGGTGTTTTGCGCCCAGGGACTCGATCCGATGGACGTAATCGGTATTTACCGGAAGGTCCTCAAAAGTCATCTCCTGGCGGCCCATCTTGGCCCTGCGCTTGAGAGCCCGCGGAGACAACTGCAGGCCGCGCCGATCCAAAGCGCTTCTTAATTCGTCCTTGGTGGAAAATCCCTTGTCGTAAAAGAATACCAACACCACTATCGTCGTATCGGCCTTGGTTTTTTCTAATGCTGACGCCAGGCGGCCGGTTATCGGCGGCTGGGCGGTGACGGATGAAAGAAAAAGCCAAAACGTCGCGCCAGCCCAAAAAACAATTTTAAAAAAAGCATTCATCTTTTTAATCCCATGAAGTTCAAATTTTTTAACTATTGTTTATATCCGATCTTGCGCAGAAGCTCTTTTCGCCACTTAACGCCTTCCTCATCCTCCACGCCCTTGGGGGCGAAGCCGTCTATCACCCCCAGTATGCCCCGCCCCTGTTCGCTTTCAGCCACTATCACCTGACAGGGATTGGCGGTGGCGCAGAAAATGCGGCATACTTCTGGGCAGTTCTTTACAGCGTTGAGGACGTTGATGGGATAGGCGTCCCTTAAAAATATTATGAAGCTGTGCCCGGCCCCGATGTTCCCGGCGTTCTCAACTGCCAACGCGATCATCTCTTTATCCGTTCCCTCGGCTCTGATCAGACAGACACCCGAGGCCTCGCAGAAGGCCAGCCCGAATTTTATCCCGGGGACAGAGGAGACCAATATCTCGTAGAGATCCTCTACTGTTTTGATAAAATGGGACTGCCCCAGGATGAAGTTGATGTCCTCTGGTTTCTGTATGGAAACCGTCTTAATGTCCATAACACACTCCTAATTCAAATTACCAAATCATGGGAACCATTATTCATTTTTCTGGTCAGTGCCCTGCTCAACTTTTTTAACTATCAGAAACAGCACCACGGCCAGCACACCAACCATAACCACCAGCGAGAATATCAGGATGTTTTTGGGACTGAGCCACACCCGGTAACGGCCCGGCCCCTTTTTGTCTGCCGTCAGCTGCGCCCCCAGACGCCACTGAGCGCCTTCAACCCGGGGAATGTCGGCCAGCATGGCCGCCACGTCATACCGCGGCGGTTTGACATCCTCCCCGCCATAATACACCGTCAGCGTTTCAGCCTGATTATGGAAAAAATATATCTGGTGGATTCCGCCCATTGCCGTGACTTCGGTCACCTCGATGGGAGGATTGTCCTCATTAGCGATCCTCAGACGGTATCGCGGATACCGTTGCCATCCTCCCAGCAGGATGCTCAGGTTCTCCCGGTGAAAGGCTCCCATCGTCAGCCGTTGCACGATGCCTGTAGCCAAGGTAGTCCAATCTGCGGTTTTGGATGTATCGTTTGTTCCCTCCACCAAAACCTGCCTCCTGAATATCCGGCTGGCGGTTGCCAGGCGGATCTCATTAACGGGCTGCCGGTCGGACCGGCAATAGATCAGCGTCGCCTTTTTCACGGTGTCGGAAGCCGAGAACGTCACCGGAAGGGGATAGGCAACCTGCAGTGGATTGGCGGCCCGGACCTCGGATTTGACTCCGAAGAACGCGGCCCGCTCAATGCGGAACGGTTCGGTGTTCTGTATAAAAGATTCGTAACGCACCCCCGGCCGAGTCCCGGCCTCGGTAACGATCTGGCTAAAGGGCGATCGTTTGACCTCGATCGCGTTTCCAATCACCACCTTGTAATAAGAGAAGGCCGGACCTTTAAGGGTAACACTGGTGTTGCGGACGTCGATGTGCCGCGAATAGTCGAATATCGGCTGGCTGACGGCCAGGGCCTGCCAGGCCGCCCTGTCGTCGCTGCCGTATACCGAGATGCTTTTTTCGAAATTGACAGCCGGCGTCCTGATCTCCAGCTCGTCCGGGATCGAATCGGTCTCTTTCCGGTTCAGGATGATGGTGATGCTGTTATCCGGTTGTTCCTTGAACTCAATGGTTCCCAGACCGATCGGATAACGGACCGTCACCGTATCGGTGCGGGTGGCCAACCGGATGAGATAGGGCACCTCGCGGTAGTCGTGCCCAGCCAAGCGGATGTCCGTAAGGTCAACTTTGGTGCCGCGGTAGATGTCGCCGTCGAGCCTAAAGACGCCGACATCCGATTGCAGGCTGTCCAGGACGGCAAGCTCCTTGCGGTATCTGAAGTCATTTGGATTTACAGAGCCCTGACATACTGCGCAGGCGCAGAGCAGGAGTGTTGCTGTTAATATTTTCATTGTTTGGCCTCTTTGGCGGTGAAATTCTTGCTGGCCTTGATGTAGGCGAAGGCCCCGGCGATGAGGAGCAGTCCCACCAGCATGAAGGCTAAAACGCGGTAGATGGTCTCCATGCCGGCCAGGTCCGAAAAGAACACCTTCCCCACCACCACCACGAAAAGGATCAACCCGGCATAGCGCCACCCCTTTCCGGCGTTCCGGATGCCGATGGCGATGAAGCTGATGGCGAAAAGCGCCCACAGCACCGATATCGAGCCGGTGCGGAAGTCCGGCACTTGCCAGTGGAAAAAGACGTCGGTCTCGAAACTGGCGTACAGGAACAGCAGGGCCGTGCCGGCCACCTTGAATATGGAATAAAGGTTTGCTGGTCCCTCGCTCCCGCGGACGGAACGGGCAAACAGATAGACCATGACCAGCACCGCCCCCCAGTCGAGCGCCCTGACCAGCATGCCGGTCAGTTGGCCGCCGGATGCCATCGCAATCGACCCATAGTGCCATCCGGGGACATCGATAAACAAAAGTTTAACGACCGTTACTATTAGAATGCAAATGGCAACGGTCCGGTAAACCGATTTATGTTCCGCCAGAAAATATCGTAAAAGATATAGGCCCAGCAGCGCCCACAGGCAGGTGAGGACCGGCGTCCGGAAAGGCGGCAGATAACTGAACATCTGCGCCAGCTCCAGAGAGGCAACAGTGAAAATGGCCGCCACCCCGATCCAGAAGGCCGCATGGCCCATGGCGCCGTCCTGTCCCACCGGCTTGATATCGATTCCGGGACCGGCAGGATATGTTCCCTCTGGCTTGCGTCGGTACAGTATGGCTGAAGCGAAGAATGAAACGATAGTGATGCCGAATGTCCAGAACCTACCAAAAAAGCTTTTCCAATAGATAGCCGACGGCCGGGTTATCCAATCGAGATGTGAGAAAATTCGGGGGATATCAAGAAAATATAGCCGTCCGATTACCAGCAGATACAGGATCGAAGACATAGCCTTAAGGACGTTGCTCTGCAGTTTCTGGCCGGCCCATAAAAAGAAAAACGCCAGCAGCGACCAGCAGATGGTCATCGACTCCCGTTCGGTTATGATCGGTATGGCCAGGGCCGTGAAAAAACCCGCCAGTCCCAGCAGGGCTATCAACAGCGGCCGGTCATTGATCCGGTTCCTCAGAAAGACGGCGATGTGGGCCGCATAGAACGCAGCCAGGGCCACACACATAACGGCCGGCCAGGGCCGGCCCAGGGCCTCCAGGATCAAGTGGTATGAAATGGAGGCGAACAGCAGCCCGTTCAGCAGCAGGTGAATGACTTCCAGTGCTGTCGACGGCCTTCTGCGGACCAGATTATAGAAATATACGATGACTGACTGCAGCACGAACAGCAGGGAGAGGAACACAATGGCTAAGGTAAAATGATCCTCTGGCCGGTAGTTGCCTAGGCTGCCCAAAAATATTCCCCAGCTGAACAGAAAGGCCAGATAGTTGAGCGGTCGCCACTGCTGGCGGTGAGCTATCCCCAGCACCCCCAGGCCCAGCAGCAGCAGATACAGGTACAGCACCGGCAGGTTGGGCTGGTTTGTCCGCAGCATCACCGGTGTGACGTAACCGCCGACGATGCCCAAAATGGCCACCAGTTGCGACCGGGTCATGACTGCCAGGCCGCCTGCCGTCAACGTCACCAGGCACATCAACCCGAAGGCCGCCGGGGTCGGCACCAGCGCGTACATCGGTCCGGCCGCATACATGGCAAAATAGAGGCAGGCTATCCCGCCGCCTAGAAAACCCTGGCCCAGCAAATGGTACTTTTTGCCGACATTACGGACTCCGGCCACCAACATCACCAGCCCGGCCAGGACCGACAGGGCTACCCTCCCGGCCGGGCCCAGCAGGCCCTTGTCGATGGACCAGCGGAGGAAATACCCCACGCAGACCACCAGGGCCACGATCCCCACCCTCAGCAACCAGGTGCTGGCCACGGCGAATTCCATCGAAACATTGGGATTGCGGTACTCCTCTCCCACTATCAGCCAGTTCCAGATTTTGGCCAAGGCGCCCTCGACGTTCTCTATGGCGTGCGATTTTGGCGCGGCTGGCGAAGAAGGGAGTGGCGAAACCGCAGCCCCGGTTTTTATTATTGCAGCCGAAACTCCGGCAGGTGGGATTTCTTTTTCCGAGAAGGCTGGAGCCGACGAGGGCGCGTTGGTTTCAACAGTAGCATCCGTTGGCGCTAATGATTCCAGTGGAACTGTGGCGGGTTGATCTGTGACGCCCTGTGAACGGAGTGTCTTTTTTAGGTCTTCTATGGCGGAGCTGATTCTGGCGAGATCTGACCGCATATCGAATAGGTGCTGCCTGATGCTCTTGTGGGTCTTGAAATTAACGATTATCGCTACTACCGGAAGGGCGATTATTGCCAAAGCTAACAATACGATCAATCCCTCCATATACTCTCCTTTGGATAAAAATATGGCACGGTTCTTTGCCGTGCCAAAAATTTTATAACTTGATATTGAGCTTCTGCAGTATTCTCTCAAAATCATTGGCCGAATAATATTCCACCTCGATCTTACCCTTGTTCTTCCCCTGGGATACTATCCGGACCTTGGTGCCCAGGGCCCGCTGGATCTCGTTCTGGATATTTGTCAAGTGCTGGTCCAATTGTCTGGGCGTTTTTGCCGAAGCTGGGGCGGAAGTCTTTGCCGGCTCCCCCTTGGCTAGGGCTTCGGCCTCCCTTACCGACAGGCCCTTTGATAATATGGAATGAGCCAGCGATAGCTGTTTCCTCTTGTCGCTTACAGTCAACAGGGCCCGGGCGTGCCCGGCGGTCAGCTTATCATCCTCCAGCATTTTTTGTATCTCTTCCGGCAGGGCCAGCAACCGCAGGCTGTTGGCCACGGTTGAGCGCTCCTTACCCACCTTTTTGGCCAATGCCTCCTGGGTCAGGCTGAATTCCCTGACCAGCCGTTCGTAGCCCCGCGATTCCTCGATGGGGTTGAGGTTCTCCCGCTGGATGTTCTCAATCAAAGCGATCTCCAGGGCCTCCTGGTCGGTGGCCTGGCGGATGATGGCCGGGATCTTTTCCTGGCCCAGCTTCTGGCAGGCCCGCAAGCGTCGCTCCCCGGCTACCAATTCATATCCGGACCCGCTGCGACGGACGATCACCGGCTCGATAACCCCCTTCTCTTTGATGGAATCCATCAGTTCGGCCAGCTCGGCTTCCCGGAAAGATCGGCGGGGTTGAAAGCGGTTGGGCTTTATCTCGGACAGCTTCAGGAAGCGCTCAATGCCCTCAGGGTGCGGGGTGATCGTTACAGCGGCGGTCTTTTTGGCCGGGATCAGGGCCGACAGGCCCTTTCCCAGGCCTCTTTTCTGTGCGGTCATGGGGTCTCCAATATTCTAATGTGTCGTAATTATTTCCACTTCAAGATAAGCTCGGTGAGGGGATCGCCGTTGGCCAGGGACTTGGTGGTCTCCACCGCCACCTCTTTGCAACCGTGGATCTCCAATGAGCGCTGGATCCAGCCGCCGATGCGCGATTCTATCAGGCGGTGGGCCTCGGGGAATTCGGTCATGTGGAGGACTGCCTGGCTGTAGGTGGACGATTTGAGCTCCATTTTGCTGGGCTGGTAGAGAGGTGGTCATCAGCAGGCTGGCCCGCTTGATGAAGAAACTGACAGAGGTCATCTTAACGAAGGCCTTGTAAACCCCCTTTAAGGCATAGTCAGCACTGAACCGCCCGACCTCCCACGCTCCTTTGGGATCGTTGTTATAAAAAAGCTCGCACAGGGCGGCGGTCGGCTCCAAGTAGCTTTCCTTTAAGGGATACCACTGGTTTACCTTGATGGTATTGGAATCCTTGTACAGCGCTACCGCCTCGGAGTTCAGCGATTCCAGCCACTTATTCAGCCCCTCCTGACCGAATTTGCTTTCGATGAATATCGGCAGCACCGCCAGGGCGGTTCCCTTTACGTTCACTGGTGCTCCTTTATCGGTACTCTTTGGATACTATGATGATCCGGCCGGGATAGGTGATCTCCCCCAGCGGGGTGCTGACCCGTGGCTGGGCATCTATGGCCAGCCGGCTGATGTCGCTTTGGGCCCCGCCCAACGCCAGAGCCAGGTTCATCAGGTCGTTATAGCCCTTCTCTCCGAAGAATTCCACCAGGTCCAGGCTTATTTGCAGCGGAATGACGGCCGACTGGCCGGTGCCGGGGATTTCTATCGGCTCCAGGATATTGCCGGAGACGGTGGGCTTGTCGTCTATCAACAGCCGCCACTCAAAGCTGGTCAGGGTGGAGCTGGTCTGGGGCGAGCCGCCGGTGCCGTCGTTGGGATTAAGCGCCTCGATGTTGAGGGTGAACCCGGCCGGAAGTTTTTTGCGGTTATAGCTGGCCAGCAGATTTATTCCGTCCATCAGGCCAAAGTCGGTTATCTGCTGTTTTCCGGAGAGGCTGATGTTTGCCACGGTAAAACCGGCCACCCCGGCCACTTTGAACTTTAAGCGCTGCAGGTTGGACAGCGCTCCGGCCATCTCGGTCAATGTGGCGCAGCCCGGGATGACGACGACCAGGGCGGTAAGGGCGGCCACTACCCGCAGGATGGAAAAGGGTCTTTTATTCATCGGGGCTTCCTCTGTAAAATGATTATTTCGCGCCTCTCCGGGCCGCCACCTCTTTAGCCAGGGCCAGGTAGCTCTGGGCGCCGCTGGAATTGACGTCATATAATATGATCGGCTTGCCGTGGGACGGGGCCTCGGCTATCCGGACGCTGCGGGCGATGAAGTTCTCATAAACCTTTTCAGGGAAATGCTTTTTTATCTCCCCGGCCACCTGCTGGGCCAGGTTAAGGCGGGAGTCGTACATGGTCAGCAGGATGCCCTCAATGTCCAGCTCCGGATTGAGGCCGTTCTTCACCAGGTCTATGGTGTTAAGCAGCTGGCCCAGGCCTTCCAGGGCATAGTATTCGGCCTGGATGGGTATCAGCACCGAGTCGGCCGCGGTCAAAGCGTTGACGGTCAGCAGCCCCAGCGACGGCGGGCAGTCTATCAGGATATATTTATACCTGTCGCGCAGGCTCTCCAGATGGGGCTTCAAGAGATTCTCCCGGCCCTCTATTCCCACCATCTCCACCTCGGCCCCGGCCAGGTCTATCTGGGAGGGCGCCAGATGCAGTTTGTCCAACTGGGTCTGGATTATTATGTCGTTGATAGGCACTTCGTTCAACAACACATCGTAGATGCCGGTCTCCACCGAACTTTTGTCTATGCCCAGTCCGCTGGTGGCGTTGGCCTGGGGGTCGATGTCCACCAATAAAGTGGGCTTCTCCAGCACGGCCAGCGAAGCCGCCAGGTTGATGGACGAGGTGGTCTTTCCCACGCCGCCTTTCTGATTAACCAAAGCGATGATGCGCGACATTGAAACGCTCCTAAAATAGCCTGATTGGGGGTGCCGATAAGTTGGTTGGCAAACTGATATGATAATATAGCCTGCCGGCCTTTGTCAAGGAAAACCGAAAAGCCGCAAGGTTTGATAAAATCGTTAAACTTCAAATAAAGTATTGACTTATGATCACAGTTATTATAGCATATATACAATAATAAGCCCAAAGTAAATAAAAGGAAAGGAATAACAATGAAAAAGACAAAGCTGATT